>NZ_JBSFLZ010000127.1:0-20486 GCF_053599315.1 Saccharopolyspora sp. NPDC000995 | reverse complement strand
GCACCCGAGATACTGCCGTCCTCCCGCTCCAATGCCTCGAAGAACCTCGCCCTCAACTCTCCAGAAACCACGATCCCCGCAACTCCCTGAAATCCAGGGTGTTGCGGGGATCGCTAGAACCCGCCGGGTCGGAGGCGAGGGCCCTTCAACCACGTCGGGTCATTTCTCCAGGCAGAACTCCTTGATCGGGTAACCGACGTGGCGGTCCTCCGCCGGCAGGTATCCGAGCAGGCGGTCGCCGGGCTTGAGCTCCGTGCTGTTGAGCACCACGCCGCCCGGTCCCAGCACCCGGACGTGCCAGTCGTCCTGCAGGATCAGGTTCACCTGCTGGCCCGAGGCGCTGATCGCCTCGATCGAGATCAGCGGGCGGCTCTCGATCTTGACGCGGCCGACCGTGACCACGCGGGTGCGGCCCTTGGTGTCCACCGCGAGCACCTTGCTCCCCGACTTCAGCTCGCTCAGGTAGTTGGTGCGGCCCTGGTGGGACACGGTGTAGGAGTGGATCGCTCCGGCGTTGACCCGGAACGGGCGGGTCGGCATGTACGGCAGCGGGTGGGTTTCGCTGACGCAGAGGATCATGCCCTTGGAGTGGGAGCCGACCAGGATGCCCTCGTCCTCACCGAAGTAGGTGCAGGTGTCCACGCACGCCCGCTCGCCCATGCCGACGTGCTCGGTGCGCACCACCTCCAGCTCGGTCAGCTCCAGGTCGGGCGAGCCGCCCGCGGAGGCCGCGACCAGCGCGGTGGCGTCGCCTACCTTCTCCGGCTTGAACAGGACGCCGTCCGAGCCGTGCTCCAGGACACCGAAGACGATCTCGGCCTCCTCCACGTCCTCGACGACCGTGATGATGCTGCCGGTGGCTGAGGCCGCCGCGGCGAGCACGATCTCCAGCGGGATCTTGGTGGGGTCGCGGAACCACAGCACGCTCCACCGCTGGGTGCGCGCCGCCTCGCAGGCTACCTCCAGGGTGGGCGCGTCGACGATCTCCACGAACGGTCCGAACTCGACGCCCGGGTGGCGGGCCGCCAGCACCGCCGGGTCGCCGTGCCGCTGCGGGTCGACGATCACCACGTCGGCCGGACCCAGGTCCTCGGGCAGCGGGCCGCGTGGCAGGAGCACCTTGCGCACCGTGGGCGGCAGTTCGATCAGTTCGCCGGGCTCGTCGGCCACGACGGCACTGACCCGCTGGTGCACTGCCTCCTCGACGATGGCCGGCTTGGTCTCGGCGTCGACACCACGGATGTCCAACCACGTCAGTCTCATTGCTCGCTCCTCGTTCAGGTTGTGTGGCTCGGTTTCGCACGGGCGGTTGCCCGCGCGGCGGAGCCGGGTCAGGAGGCCAGTTCTGGCACCAGGGCGTCGGTGAACTCCAGAGCGGGGTGGACCAGGGCCGCGACCCGGCGGGCGCGCTGCCCCGGGTTCGGGGCCTGGAAGATGTTGCGCCCCACGGCGACGCCAGCCGCGCCCGCGCGCAGCACGTCATCGACGTGGGCCAGCACCTGCGCCTCGTCGTCGACGCGCGGGCCACCTGCGGCGACGATCGGCGCGGCGCAGGACTCCACCACCTCGGCCATGGCCTCGACCGTGCCGGGGTAGACGGTCTTGACGAGGTCGGCACCCAGGTCGGCCGCGAGGGTGGCGGCGTGCGAGATGAGCCGCACGTCGCGGGGGTCGGTGATCTGTGGGCCGCGCGGGTAGATCATGGCCATCAGCGGCAGGTTCCAGCGGTCGGCTTCCTCGGCGACGGCTGCCATGTCGGCGACCTGCTGGCGCTCTGCCGCCGAGCCCAGGTTGACGTGCACGCTCACCGCGTCGGCGCCCAGCCGCAGGGCGGTTTCCACGCTGGCGACGAGGTACTTGGCGTCGGGGTCCGGCGCGTGCGCCGTGCTCGCGCTGAGGTGCACGATCAGCGACATGTTCGTGAAGGCCGCCGGGTCGATGTAGCGCAGCGCGCCCTTGTGCAGCACGATTGCGTCGACTCCGCTGGCCGCCAATGTCGGCGCTAAGCCGCCCGGGCCGCCGGGCGTCGGTAACGGGCCGTCGGTGACGGAGTGGTCCATCGGCACCACGAGCAGGCGGTCGTCGCCGTTGCGGGACATCCGCCGGAGCCTCAGCTGCGTGCCGAACGATCTGGTGGTGGACACCGGGTCCTCCTGTTTATGAGGTGGGGACGGGGTCGGGGCGGGGACGGTCCAGTTCGAATTCGTCGTGCAATGCGGCCACCGCCGCGGCGGTGTGCTCGGCTGGGATCAGCACCGACACGCGTAACTGGTTGGTGTGCAAGGAGTTCGCTGGCACGCCCAGCGCGGCCAGGGTGCTCAGCACCCGCACCGCGTATTCGGGCCGGGTTAGCATTCCCGTGCCCAGCAACGAGACCTTGCCCAGTTCGCGCTGCACGGAGACGTCGCCGGAGTCGGGCACGGCGAGTTCCACGTGCCGCCGCACCTGGTGGACGGCGTTGCCGGTGATGCTGAAGCTCAGCACCGGTCGGTCATCGGCCCAGGTCACGAGGTCGACCGGGATGAACTGCTCCGCGACGGCGCGTAGCACCCGGTGCGGCCGGTCGGGGTCGCCGGGGTCCAGCCGGATGGTGAACCGGGCGATGTCGGCGTCGTGCGTGATCGCGGTGACGAATCCTTCCTTCTCCAGCATGCCGTTGGGGCTCCCTCCGGTGATCGTCGTGCCGGGCCGGTCGTCCATGGCGCTCGCCACCAGCAGCGCAACGCCCCGGACGGCAGCGAGTTCCACTGCGCGGGCGTGCAGCACGCGCGCCCCGGCGAAAGCCATCTCGGCCATCAGCGGCGCCGCGACCTCGGGCAGCGCCCGCGCCCGCGGCACCAGCCTGGGATCGGCGGTGTAGACGGCGTCGACGTCGGTGTAGATCTCGCACCGGGCGTCGAGTTCGGCGGCAAGCGCAACCGCCGTCGTGTCCGACCCGCCGCGGCCGAGGGTGAACAGCTCCCCCGCCGCGTCGATGCCCTGGAACCCGGCGACGACCACGACCGCGCCGCGTTCGAGGTGCGCTCGCACCGCCCGGGTGTCGATGCTCCTGATCAGGGCCGCACCGTGCGGCCCGGTGGTTCGGATGCCGGCCTGCGCGCCGGTGAGCGAGACGGCCCGGGTGCCGCGCCGGTGCAGTGCGGTGGCCACCAGGGCGGCCGAGGTCACCTCGCCGGTGGCAAGCAGTTGGTCGGTTTCCCTCGGCGCGGGGTGCGGGTGTAGTTGCCTGGCGTCGGCCAGCAGCCGGTCGGTGGTGTCGCCGCGGGCCGATACCACCGCGACCGTGGGCTGGCCGGTCTGCCGGGAGATGTCGATCCGCTCGGCGACCCGGCGAACGTGTTCGGCAGTGCCCAGCGAGGTGCCGCCGTACTTCTGCACCAATGGTTTCATCGACACCTCATCGCGAGGGGCGCGGCAGAACCGGCGCCGGGGACGAAACGTTCTGTCGTGCAGAATCTTTCTAATCGACCTCTGCGGTGGACGGCATCGCGGGAACACGTGATTGTCGAGGTGGTCGCCCGGTTTCCCCGCGATATCACGGAAAGACGTGCTGTGCCGCTGGGTCCGCCGGTCTTGAATCGGGCGGTGCGACGTTGTTAGGCCGGGAGATTCGAGGATGCCTTGCGATCGAGGGAAATTCCGATGCGGATCTGCGTGATCGGTGTGGGGCCGCGTGGGATTGCGGTGCTGGAGCGGATCTGCGCTAACTACCGCGAACTTCTCGGGCCGGACGTGCGTCTCGAGGTCGACCTGGTCGACCCGTTCGTCGGGGCGGGCGGCCGGGTGTGGTGGACCGAGCAGAGCCCGCTGCTGCTGATGAACACGGTGGCTTCGCAGGTCACCGCGTTCACCGACGACAGCGTCGACTGCGAGGGGCCGATCCGCCCCGGGCCGAGCCTGCACGAGTGGGCGAGCGCCGATCCGGACGCGGAACCGCTCGGGGCGGACGAGTACCCGACCCGCGCAGTCTTCGGTCGTTACCTGGCTTGGTTCCTCGACCACGTGATCGCGACCGCGCCGCCGAAGGTCACGGTTCGGTTGCACCGCGACACCGCAGTCACGATTCGCGATGAGGCGCAGCGCCAGCGCGTTCGGCTCGCGGACGGCGCTGAGCTGGTGGCGGACGCCGTGGTGCTCGCGCAGGGGCACGTCGATGCCGAATCGACCGGTGCGGAGCAGGAGCTGGCGGGGTTCGCCCGGCGGCACCGGTTGCGCTATGTGCCGCCGAGCAATCCGTCCGAAGTGGACCTTTCGTCGATCCGCCCGGGGGAGCCGATCGGGCTGCGCGGGTTGGGTTTGAACTTCTTCGACTACCTGGCGCTGCTGACCGCTGGCCGGGGCGGGCGGTTCGTGCCGGTGTCCGGGAAGTTGCAGTACCTGCCGTCGGGGCTTGAGCCGGTGATGTTCGCCGGTTCCCGCCGGGGTGTTCCGTACCACGCGCGTGGGCAGAACCAGAAGGGTGTGTCGGGGCGGCACAAACCGCTGTTCCTGACACCGGAGGTGATCGCCGGGCTCCAGCAGAAGGCGGCCGAAGGCACTCCGCCCTCGTTCCGCGTCGACGTGTGGCCGCTGGTGTCCGAAGAGGTCCGGGCGGTGTACTACACGACCTGGATCGGCCAGCACCGCAGCGCCAGCACTGCCCGCGCGTTCCGCCACGACTACCTGCGCGCCGTCGGGGATGAGGTCGCCCAACGCGCGGTGCTGCGCCGCTTCGCCGTGCCGCGCGAACAGTGGTGGGACTGGGACCGGGTGACGCGCCCTTGTGGCAAGCGGGTCTTCGCCGACCGCGACGAGTTCCACGGTTGGCTGTTGGAGCACCTCGGACGCGACCTCGCCGAGGCCGAGCGGGGCAACGTCGCCGGGCCGCTGAAGGCGGCGCTGGACGTGCTCCGGGACCTGCGCAACGAGATCCGGCTGGTCATCGACCACGGCGGCATCACCGGCAGCTCCTACCGGGACGAGGTGCAGCGCTGGTACACGGGTGAGAACGCGTTCCTGTCGGTCGGCCCGCCGGCCCGCCGGATCGCCGAGCTGATCGCGCTGATCGAGGCGGGCGTTGTCCACGTGCTCGGCCCCGGCATGCAGGTGTCGATGGCCGACGGTTCGTTCACCGTCGCCGCGGGCGGGGTGACGGCGCCCCCGGTCCGGGTGAGGACGCTGATCGAGGCGCGACTGCCCGAACCTGACCTGCGACGCTCGGCCGATCCGCTGCTGCGCTGGCTGCACCGGACCGGGCAGTGCGCGGCGTACCGGATCGCCGATCCGAACGGCGCCTACCGGACCGGTGGGCTCGCGGTGACCCGCCGCCCGTACCACCTGATCGACGCGGCTGGCCGCCCGCATCCGCGGCGTTTCGCCTTCGGGGTGCCGACCGAGGCAGTGCACTGGGTCACCGCGGCCGGGGCGCGGCCCGGCGTGAACTCGGTGAGCCTCGCCGACGCGGACAGCATCGCGCGGGCGTGCCTCATGGTGCCCCGCAGCGCAGCTGACCCGAAGATGTACGCCGACTACCACAACCCGCTCGGCTGGTTGCCGACCAGCGCTGGGCGCTAGAACACGGCGGTTTCAATTGAAACTGCCGCCACCCTTGCTCGCCGGATGACAGTTTCAACTGAAACTGCCGCCTAGACGGGAGGAACAGCTCGATGATCGGAACTCCGAGGGGCTGGGATGCGGGCCTGCTCTCCCCGGTGTGGGCGGGTACCCCGGTGCACGCCGCGACCTCCGACGACGCGTGGCTCGGCGCGATGCTGGAGGTGGAGGTCGCGCTGGCGAGGGTGCAGGCTCGTCTCGGGGTGATTCCCGCATCTGCGGTCCCGGTGATCGAGTCGGTGGCACGCCCCGAGCGGTTCGACCTCTGCGAGCTGGCCGTGCGGGCGCGGGAGGCCGCCAACCCGGTAGTGCCGCTCGTGTCGACGCTGACCTGCCTGGTTGCCGCGGAAGACCCGGCTGCCGCCGACCACGTGCACCGGGGCTGCACCAGCCAGGACGTGTTGGACACCGCGACCATGCTGGTCGCCCGTCGGGCCCTCGCCGAGCTGGAGTCCTGTTTGGACCGTTGTGCGGTTGCGTTGGCGTCGCTGGCGGAGCAGCACCGGGAGACGCCGACTGCGGGCCGGACGCTGACGCAGCACGCCGTGCCCACCACGTTCGGTCTCAAGGCGGCGGGCTGGATGGCCGGAGTCGGCGAGGCCCGCCGCCGCGTGCACCGGCTGCGCACCCAAGGGCTGCCGGTGTCTATCGGTGGCGCCGGTGGCACCGCAGCCGCGTATGCGGCCTACGCGCGGGAGGCCACCGGGACCGATCTCGTGGCCGAGCTGATCGAGGCCGTGGCCGCCGAACTCGGCCTGGCCGTACAGGTCCTGCCCTGGCACACGCAGCGCGTGCCGCTGGCAGACCTCGGCTGGGTGCTCAGCATCGTCGCCGGAACCTTGGGAAAGTTCGCTGTGGACGTGCAGGTGTTGTGCCGCACCGAGGTCGGCGAGGCAGTCGAGCCCGGCCCGGCCGGGCGCGGGGCTTCCTCGGCGATGCCGCAGAAGCGCAATCCCGTGCTGTCAACCCTGGTCGTGGCCGCGGCCCGGCAGGTCGCCCCGGCTGCCGGGGTGCTGGCGCAGTGCATGCTCGCGGAGGACGAACGCCCGGCCGGGGCCTGGCACGCCGAGTGGCAACCGTTGCGGGACGGCCTGCGCGCAGCGGGCGGCGCAGCGCACACGGCGACGGAACTGGCGGAGGGGCTCACGGTTTTCCCGGACAGAATGCTGGAAAATCTGCATCGGACCGGAGGCGCGATCGTCGCCGAGCGGGTCAACGTCGCGCTCGCCCCCGCCCTGGGCAAGGCCCGCGCGAAGCAGGTCCTGGCCCGCATCGCGGCCGAAGCCGCCGCCGGGCAGGGCACCTTCGGCGAGTTGCTGGCCGCCGAACTCCGAGAGTCCAATGTTGACAACCTTGGCGAGGCAGCAGTGCGAGAGCTGCTTGCGCCGCGGGAATACCTCGGCGCGGCATCGCTGTTCGTGCAGCGGGCCCTCGACGAATACGGGCCGCCCACTCGGGGGTAGGGATGCCGTTGGGGCGCGATTTCACGCGAAAATCGCCGCCCCGCTCGTGCCGATCCCGCGAGCCCCGACCTGTGCACACGCCAAATCGTGTACGAACTGCCCGCTGAAGGGCGGGAGAACACAATCGGCCCATGCCCGCGCCGTGCCGTTGGCCAAGGCCGCGCCAAAGTTGGCAGTTCTCGTATTCGGAGCACGCCCTTCGGCAGCCTTCGGGCGACGACGAAACCGTGTCGGCGCAGCTCCGCTACATACAGGAGAAATGGCAGTTCGGTTATTGCCGTTGGGCCAGATGCTCTGGCGAAAGTCCCGCTACAGCGGAGTATCGAGCAGCTGCGTCGAGGTGGTGGGGCGACGGCATCGTCGCCGCTGCGGACACCAAGGACCGGGATGGTGGCGTTCTGCTGTTCTCCCGGCAACACTGGGGGCGTTCGTCTTGGCGTTGCGGGACCAACCCGGATGAACCGCTGACGACGCGATCCCTGGAAACGCCGACGCGGCCGCAGGTGGTGGCACCACCCGCGGCCGCGTCTGATCTGTCAGGGCAGGCGGATCGACTGGCTGTGCCTGAAGACGTCGCCCGGGTCGTAGGCCTTCTTCACCTGCTGCAGCCGTGGGTAGTTCTCCTTGAAGTACAGGTGGTGCCACGGCACTTCCGAGGAGTTCCACGCCGGGTCGCTGATGTCGATGTCGCAGTAGTTGATGAAGCAGCCGTCGGTGACCTCGCCCGGCACCGGGACACCGCCGGTGTCCCGGTAGACCGCCTGGTAGAACCGCTGGTGCCAGCCCACGTGGCGGTCGTCGTCGGCCGCCGCCTGCCACGCCGTGCCCCACAGCAGCTTCATCACCGAGTCGCGGTGCGGGTTGGCGGTCGCGTCGGCGGGGAGGGCGTTCACCTTTCCGCCGAAGGACGCGATCGACACCACGAACGGCTGCTGCGCGTAGTCGGTGTTGGTCAGCTGCTCGTACAGCGCGGCGATCTGCGCGGCGGTGAAGCCCTTTCGGTGGTAGCTGGACTTGTACTTGTAGCGGTCGGTCGGGTTGCTCATCCACATCCCGGGCCAGCCGGTCGCGTGCAGCCACGGCAACTTCCGGTGGTCGGTGACGGTGGGCGTCACCCCGGTGCCCTCGCCGACCGCGTTGAGGAAGTCGTTCAGCAGCCGCTCGGCGTTGGGCAGGCCCGCGTCGATCTGCACGACCAGGTGGAATGGGCCGTAAGCGCGGGTGGTCAGCTCCAGCCGGGAGAACAGCCCGGTATAGGGGCTCTCCGGGCCGCTGTTTCGTTCCAGCCAGGTGCCGTAGTTGCGCAGCAGCCGGGCGAACCGTTCCCGGGTCATCTGGTCCCAGGCCCACTCGCGGCGGTGGATCCAGGCCTCGCGCGGCGGGGTCGGCAACAGCTTCGCCGGGTCGGTGCCGGTGGCGTCCGGGGCGCGGAACCAGAACCGGGTCACGACGCCGAAACCGCCACCGCCGCCGCCGGTGTGCGCCCACCACAGCTCCCGGTTGGGGTCGTCGGCCGCCCGGGTCGCGACGACCGCGCGTGCTTTCCCTCTGGCGTCGACCACCACGACCTCCACCGCGTGCACGTGGTCGCTGATGTAGCCGTGCCGGCGGCTCAGCGGCCCGTAGCCGCTGCCGGTGACATGCCCGCCGACGCCGACGGTGTAGCAGGATCCGCCGGGCAGGCAGGCGCCCCAGCGCTTGTAGAGGGTGTCGTAGACGTCGCCGAGTTCCGCGCCGGCCTCGACCATGATCGCGTTCATCTTGGTGTCGTGGGCGATCGCGGTCATCTGGGTCATGTCGATGAGGACCCGCACATCGGGGTGGTCGACGAAGTCCTCGTAGCAGTGCCCGCCGCTGCGCACGGCGATGCGCTTGCCGCGGCGCACCGCGTCGCTGACGGCGGCCACCACCTGCTCCGTCGTGACGGGCAGGCACACGCTTTCGGGGTTACTCGCGAAACGCTGGTTCTGGCCCCGAGTGAGGCCGGCGAAGCGGACGTCCGAGGGGCGGACGGTGATGGCGGTGCCGGCGGCCGGGCCGACCGGCTGCTGCGGGGCTGGCGGTGCCGCGAGTGCTTCGGTGTGGGAGGCGACGGCGACCGAACCGCCGAGAGCAGCCGTCCAGGTGAGCAGGTTGCGGCGCGATAACGCGCTCATGCGAACTCCTCCGAGTGTGACTTGGTCCCCTGGGCCGTCGCGATCCGCGGGTGGGCCGGACCAACGTCGACCTCATGGAGCAGACGCTGATGACGCAGAGTCGCGGCCGACGCGCCGATCACGGGCGGCTACGGCCAATCGTGTAGGCACTTGAGCCGAAAGACATCACGCGATCACGTGATCACTAACGCTCGGTGGCGGCGCTTTTCGGGCCGAACACGGTCGTGCCCGGCCGGGGAACCGGCCGGGCACGGGTACTCGCGAGTTGTTCGGTCGATCAGATCGGTACCGCCACCACCACACTCGTCGGCGAGCTCGTCGCCCGCGTCTCCTCGTGGCGCAGGCCCGCCTTCTCGAATAGCGCCGCCAGCTCGGGTTCGGTGCGGACGTGCCCGGAGAGCAGGCTCAGCATCACGATGTCCTCGAACTTCCCGAAGTGCGGGGTGTCGCCGGGCGGCAGCACCTCATCGATCACGAGCAGCCGGCTGCCCGGATTCATGGCCGCCCGGATGTTGCGCAGGATGCTGATCGCGTCCTCGTCCTTCCAGTCGTGGATGGTCCAGGACAGCACGTACAGGTCGCCGCCGGTCGGCACCGACTCGAAGAAGTCGCCGCCGACGCACTTCGCGCGATCCGACAAGCCTGCGGCCTCCAGCACCGCCTCGGCCTCCGGCACCACCCGCGGCAGGTCGAAGACCACCGCCGTCATCTCCGGGTAGCGATCCAGGATGGTGGCGACGAGGTGGCCCTGCCCGCCCGCGACGTCGACGATGTGCCGCACGTCGGTGAGGTCGTAGGCCTGCAGCATCGCGGAGTTCACCAGCCGGGCCATGCTGCCCATCGCGTTGTTGAACAGCGTCGCCAGCTCGGGGTGGTCGGCGAAGTGTGCCCACCAGGTGCGGCCGTGGACGTGCTCGAAGGCCGGGCGGCCGTTGCGCAGGCTGTAGACCAGCGCGCCGAAGGAGCGCTGCCGCTCCGGCAGTCCGACGTAGCGGGCCAGGTCTCGCATGGAACCCTCGACGTCGCTGCGCAGGGTCGCCGCGAGCGGGGTCAGGTCGAACACCCGGTGCTCGACCTCGGTGAACACCCCGACGCTGGCCAGCGCGCGCAGCCCACGGTAGAGGCTGTCGGAGTCCGCTTCGACGCGGGCGGCGATGTCGTCGATGTGCGTCGGCTCCTCGCCGATCGCGTCGGCCACGCCGAGCTCGGCCACCGCGATCAGCAGCTGGCTGACCAGCGAGCTGTAGAGCATTTCGTACATGCGGACCGCGGGCGGCACCTGCGCTGCGTCGGAGAGCACGCCGTAGGGCGCCGCCGAGCCGGATTCGTTCATGACTCCCCTTCCACTACCTCGCGCCGGGACGCGAAACCGCCCGGCCTGCGGAGAATATCCTGGTGACTGACGTTGAACTCGGGTCCAGATTCCGCCTTCGGAGCCGGCCCGACCACGTTCTTCCGCGATTTCAATGGAAATCGGAACTTTGATTTCAATGGAAATCGCGGTCCACCCGGTCCGTCGCGCATCGTCAGGCGGTGATTCCGGTCAGGTGGTCGGCGAAGCGTTCGCGGAGTTGGCGTTTGAGCATCTTGCCGGTGGGCCCGGTCGGGAAGTCCGCGTCCTCGCGGGCCACCACCACACCGTGCACTTCGGACCCTCCGGTGGCGGCGAGCACCGCGTTGATCGGTCCGGCCAGGTCCGCCACCTCCTCCGCGTCGGAGCGCAGACGCACCACGGCCAGCGGCACCTGCGCGTCGGTCGAGCCGGGGTCGCGGACCCCGATCACCGAGCAGTCCGCCACGAACGGGCAGCCCACGAGGATCGCTTCTTCCAGCGGGAGGCTGTAGACCGGGCCGTCCGCGGTGCGGATCACGTCGGGCACCCGGTCGAGGTGGATGAACCGGCCGCGTTCGTCCCGGTAGACCACGTCGCCGGTCAGCCAGTACCCCGCGAAGGACGACTTCACCGTCGCGTCGGTGTTGTTCCAGTAGCCCGGCGTGCGCGTCGGGGTGAGCACGCCCAGCCGCCCGGCGCGTCCCGGCCCGAGCTCCCGGCCGTCGTCATCGAGGACCACTGCGCGGCGGACCACCTTGACCGGCGTGCCCACGCAGCGGCCGTAGTCGGTGCTGCCGAGTTCGCTGACCTTGCGGAACAGCGCCATGCCCATCTCGGAGGAGCCGAGGCCGTCGATGAACCGGCTGCCGGGCCGCGATCGCAGCAAGCCGGGGCGCCGGCCGTGGGGGATCAGCTCCTTGATGTGCGCTTCGTGCGCGGCGTCGCCGGTGTTGATCCACGTGTGCACGTGCTGTGCGCCCGCCGCCTCCAGGCCGATCTCGGCCAGGTCGGCCCAGGTCTGCGGGAACGCCACGACGACGGTCGGCTGGAACCGGCGCATCGCCGCCCGGACCGCCGGCCCGGTGGTGTCGGCCATCACCAGCGTGGGCAGGCCGAGCAGCGTCGCCGTCATCAGGTAGCTGATACCGGCCGAATGCGATTGGGGCAGCGCGGTGAGCAGCCTGTTCCGGGCGGCTGCCGGGAAGTTCCACAGCCGCTGGCGCTTGCCGAGGAAGAACTGGCGGTGTCCGAAGCTGGCCGCCTTCGGCGGGCCGGTGGTGCCGGAGGTGTGGCAGACCATCACCAGGTCGTCGTCGGCGTGGGCGTACGGGAAGACTCCCGGGTAGCTGGCGCCGGCCGCGGACGTGGTGGGCAGGTCGGCCGGGTCGGTGTGGAACGCGCGCCGCTCGGTGTCCAGTCCGGCGGCGCGCAACCGAGCCAGGCGGGACGCATCGGCCACCACACCCAGCGCGCCGATCCGGCCGAGGTACTCGGCCGCGACTTCCGCCGGCATCCGGCCGTTGACTAGCGCCGCGATCGCGCCGAGCGACGTCAACGCCAGGAAGTGCAGGAACGAGTCGACGCCTTCCGGGACGTGCACGCCCACCACGTCGCCCTTGCCGACGCCTTGCGCGTGGTACCAGGAGGCGTAGGCGTTGCGCACTTCGACGAGGCGGGCCAGGCTGTAGGCCACCACGTCGGCTTCGGCGGCGGTTTCCGGGTTGCCCGGCTGCTGGGCGAAGAGGAACGCCCGGTTCGGGGCGGGGTTGCTGGCCACGGCGCGGTCCAGGAAGTTGCCCATGCCCAGTTTTCGGTCCAGCAACAACTTCAGCCGTGCGGGCAGCGGCAGGCGCGCATCGGGACGGATGTTGTCAAGTGCGATCATGCTGGCGCTCCTTCGGGGACCGCCCGGGATGCGTTCGACCGGGCGGACGACAGGAGGGATGCGGCAGGCCGGTCTGGCGGCGCGCCGCGACCGACGACACAGTCGTCCACAGAGGACCAGTGTTGCTCCACGAGCGGCGTCGGCAGCGGGTCTCGGGGTCTTCTCGCGAGGACGGGCCCGGCGTGACGAACCGGCCGGGATCCCGCGGCGAGAAGACCCCTGAGATTCCGCTACCCCCACCGCCGGGCGAACACCTTCGAAGTCCTCATCCGGGCTGGCCTTCGTAGATCGTGATCAGATAGCCGTCGGGGTCCTCGAAGATGAACTCGCGACCGCAGGAGCCGTCGCAGATCGGCTTGCTGATCGGCACCCCGGCCGAGGTGAGCTGCGCGTGCAGCTTGTCGGGGTTCTCCGCCTTGATCCAGACGACCACGCCGTGCCCGACCTTGGCGACCTCGTCGAGGTCGATCGTGGCCTGGCGCAGCGCGATGCGGATGGGCTCGGCGCCCAGCACCGCCGCGTTTGGCACCTTGGATTCCACAGTGGAGAATCCGACGACCTCGGTATAGAACCGCCGCGCCCGCTCCAGATCGCGCACCTGCAGGGTCAGGAAGTCCGGTCCGACTACGTTTGTGGACACCACAGCTCCTAAGGGGAATCGGGTGGATTCGGTCGGTGGAAAGGACTTCCGCCTATTCCGGGGAGTTTCCGGCCGACCCTGCACCAGCATCCTCGCCCGGTACGCCGCCGGGCATCACGTGTTCGCGTGAGTTGCCGGTTGGTCGTGCGTCATCACCCGCCGGGCCAGCTCGACGCGGCTGGTTATCCCCAGCTTGGCGAAGCTGTGCCGGAGGTGGCTGTCCACAGTGTGCGGTGACAGGTACAGCCGGTTGGCCACTTCCCGGTTGGTGAGCCCCTCGGCGACGAGCCGCACCACGCGGAGTTCCGCTCGGGTCAGGCTCTCCCAGCCCGTCTTGCGGGTGTTCTGCCGCCGCTGCGCCGCGACGTTCGGGGTCCTCGCCAGCAGCTCGCGCACCCGGGCGGCGTCCAGCGGCGCGTCGCACCGCACGTACCCGGACTCGGCCTCGATGCGCAGTTCCGCGGCCTTCTCCAAGTTGCCCAAATCCGCCTCGGCCGCCGCCAGGTCCTCCAGCCCCTGTGCCAGCACTACCGGCCGCGATCCCGCCCGGTAGTGCTCGACGGCGCTGCGCAGGGCACGAACTTCGCGCCGCAGCAGACCGGCACCGTGCTCGGCCGCGCCGAGGAGCACCGCGACATCGGGGTTGCGCCGCGCCAGCTCGGTTGCCGAGGCGACCACCTGTGCTGCCGCCTCGCGTGCGTCGACCCGCAACGCCACCCGTACCAGCGCCGGGATCCGCTCCGGCGCGTTGACCAGCAGCGCGTTGCTGCGGTTGACTCGGTCGAGGACCTCCACCAGTTCGAGCCGGACCTCGTCCCAGTTCCCTTCGGCTTCCTCGGCTAGCAGCCGCGCCCAGACCAGCAGGTCCGGTAGGCGGCGCCGCCCGGTCTCCACGATCTCCTGGGCCCGGTTGAGGTGCTTGCAGGCGGCCTGCACGTCCGCGCGCAACGACACGACGGCCCGCAACGCGAGCAGCGGAACGGCCAAGGCCTCGGCGGAAAGCTGTTCGGTCAGCAGCACACCGGCTTCCGCCTCGGCCGCGGCGTCGTTGAGCCGACCGGCGGCGAGCAGGAGCTCGGCCCGGCACAGGTAGCGCGGCGGCTGCGACCACACCGTCTCCAGTTCAGCGACGTCCTGCTCGTCCTTGGCCAGCTCCTCTTCGGCCTCCGCGAGGCGGTCGGCGGCTGTCAGCGCGGCGGCGAGGTGCAGCCTGGGGTGCCGGGTCCGCCCGACGGCGCCGGCGCGGTCACCGAGGCGCACCGCTTCGGTCGCGTACCGGATGGCGGCCGGAATATCGCCCTGCGCAAGAGAAATTCTGCTCCGCGCTCCCGTCCCGCACACCAGCGCGCCGGGCGTTCTCGCGCGGTTCGCGACGTGCACCGCGTTGGTCGCTGCCGCCGACGCCGCCTCCAGATCGCCGAGCGAGGTGAGCCCGTGCGCGTGCATCGCGAGCAGCTCGGCGCGCACCAACGAGTCCGATTTCGCGCGGGGCAGGGCGAGCACCGTGTGCTCTAGGACTCGCGAGTGCTCGCCGACGGTGTGCAGTGCTTCCGTGAGCCCGAGGAGCAGCATCGCCTCCGTGTTCTGCGACAGCCCGCCGCCGCGGAAGCGCTGGCCGAGTTCGATCGCTTCCGCCGGGCGACCCGCCAGCACCAGCAGCCGGACCGCCTCGGCCGCCAGTTCCGCGCGGATCGGCCTGCCCTCGTCGATCAGCGGCAGGCTGCGGAGGATCAGGTCGGCGCCGGTGTTCGGCGCCGCGGGCGCGATCTCCTGCACCGCGCGCTTCACCACGGTCGCCACATCCATCCAACCGCCGCCGCTGAGCAGCAGGTGCTTGACCTGTTCGGTGGCCGACCGGCCGTGCTGGGCGAGCACCGAAGCGGCTTCCTGGTGCAGGGTCGCCCGGGTTGGTTCCGGCATCCGGTAGTAGAGCGCGTCGCGGATCAGCTCGTGCCGGAAGGACAGCTTCGCGCCCTGCTCCACCAGCACCTCGGCGTCGACGAGCATCGCAACCGAACCGAGCAGCTCCACCGCCGGGCGCCCGAGAAGCGCTGCGACCTCGTGCACTCCGAAGGGCCGGCCGAACACCGTCATCGCGTCCAGCGCGCGGCGGGTTTCCTCCGGCAGGTCTTGCATCCGCTCGCCGACCGCGTCGAAGAACGTCGGCGTCAGCGTGGCGGGCGGCACCGGCCGGCCGTCCCCCGGCAGCCCGCGCAGCATTTCCCCCAGCAGAAAGGGATTTCCGCCGCTGCGCGCGACGTAGGACAGGGTCGCTGCGTCCGGTTTGCAGCCGAGCACCCGGGCGCACAGCTGCGCGACCGCGTCGTCGGATAGCGGTTCCAGCTGGTGCTTCTGGGCTCCCTCACCGATGAGCCAGTCCAGCGCTTCCTGCGCGCAGCTGCGAATCGGGTAGGGGCGGCGGGTGAAATACCAGAGCACGCCATCCGATTGCAGGGCGGGTACGAGTACCCGCAGCGCTAGAGCCGTCGCCTCATCAGCCCAGTGCGCGTCGTCGAGGGCGATCAGCATCGGCTGCTTGCGGGCCTGCTGCGCTATCAACTCGCCTATCTGGTCCACCGCCCACAGCGTGGAGGTGTTCAGGCCCGGTCCCGCAGGCAGCTGCGGGCCGAGCAGGTGGCACGAGCGGAACAGCGACCGCAACGTGATCAACGGTGTGTTCTTGTCCAATTTGACAGCTTGCGATGTGATGACGCCGAGACCGAGCGCGTAGCCTTCAGCCACCACTTCCTGCAGCAGTCGGCTCTTTCCTATGCCTGCCGGGCCTTCAACCACCACGCAGTTCCCGGCCCCCTTGGCGACCTGGAGCAAATACTCGCGCGATTCACCCAAGACACGTTCCCGACCGATCAGCGGTAACGCATCAGTGTCCATCGTGTGTTCCCCTCAGTGAGCAGCATCGGACGAACGCAGATAGCTGACGCGACAGTACCTGAACAATCAGCGCCCGTTGGACGATTATTCCAAAGACGGCAAAGGGACATACTTCACCCGAGTGCCGCACAACGAGACCGCAGTTAGATCTTTACTAGGCGACGCCGCTTTGGTATCAAAGTCCGTAACTTCGCGCCCATTTCCTTTTCACGGCATATCCGCGCCACCCGCACCGCCAATTCTCGGCGGCGGAAGCATGCGCCACCATTCGGACCAGAACGGCGCGGACAACCCGCACATTAGTGATCTCAGACACATTTCAGGGTCGGCGATTCGGGAACGCCCATCCAGCGGGAATCCCGCGATGACGTGATGCCCGCTCCCCGCCAATCGCCAATGCTCAAAGCTCGCACCCGCTGGTCGAGAGGAGCCCGAACAACATGAGCACACCGGAGATCGCCCATCGGGCGATCCACGTACCGCCCGGCGCCGGCCAAAGCGTCTGGGCTTTCAGCGGCGACCGCTACACGCTCAAGGTCGGCGCGGAGGAAACCGGCGGGCTGATCGGCGCGATGGAGGCCGAGATCCCGCCGGGAAGCGGCCCGCCGCTGCACATCCACCAGAACGAGGACGAGGCTTTCTACCTCGTCGAAGGGCGCCTCCAGGTCGTCGACATCGATCGCGAATTCATCGCCGAACCGGGCTCCTTTATTTATCTGCCGCGCGGCAAGGCGCACGGCTTCAAGAACATTTTCGACACCCCAGCAAAAATGCTCATGCTTTTCATGCCAAGCGGATTCGAAAAATTCTTCCTGGAAGTGGGCGCGGAAGTGGTGCCGGGGCAGCCGGCACCACCGCCGAGCCAATTCGCGGCCGACGTCGAGCGGTCGATGCGCGTCGCGACCGAGAAGTACGGCATCGAGCCCGACTAAACGCCCGCCCGAACGCGCGCCGCAACGCACGCCGGGCACCGGCCTCCGCCGGTGCCCGGCCACCGGTTCAGACCGGCAACGAGGCATCGCGGCTGCCCACCGGCGCGGCCACCACCCCGTCCCAGGCCAGCATCGCGAAGTCGATGACCGCGTGCATGGTCTCGCGGGAGCTCCCGTCCCTGGCCTGGATGGACAGTCCTTGCAGGACGGTCAGATAGAAGGATGCGATCGTCTCCAGATCCGCACCGGGCGGCACATCCCCGTCGGTGATGCCACGAGCCAACCTAGCCCGCACGGCGCGGAAGTCGCCCCTCCGGCATTCGGCGAGGAAATCCCGGATCCGCCTGTTCTCCGGAGTGCAGTTGGTGGCCGCGAGCACCACCATGCATCCGCGCGGAGTGCTCGGATCCACGTATGCGTCGGCGTTGTCGCGCAGCATGGCTTCGATCGCCCGCCTCGCGGTCGGCTGCCGCTGCAACGACCTGTCGCCCACTGCTTCGTCGGCGCTGTTGTAGAGCCCGATCGCTTCGCGGAACAGGTCCTCCTTGGACCCGAACGCGGCGTACAGGCTCGGCGAACTGATCCCCATCGCGCCGGTGAGGTCGCTCAGGGACGTGGCCTCGTAGCCGCGTTCCCAGAACAGCTCCATGGCGGTTCGCAGGGCTGCCTCCCGGTCGAAGCTGCGCGGGCGCCCACGTGGCGACATCGGCTTCCCCTCCTCCCAAGACGGCGCGGGTCCCGAACCGCGTCACACCTTTCCCAGCGGGCTTGTTGACACCCGAGAGTAGCGATGATAGCAATTTATATATCGTTCGACACAGAAAAGAGAGGGGCTTCATGACGGACTTGGATGGCAAGGTCGCGCTGGTCACCGGTGGTGCCCGCGGCATCGGTGCGGCAGTCGCCGAGCGACTGGCCGCGGACGGTGCCGATGTCGCGATCACGTACAACACCTCGGCCGACCGGGCCAACGGCGTGGTCGACAAGATCAAGGGAACCGGGCGACGCGGCGCGGCGTTCGCGGCCCCGGCCACCGACGCAGCGGCCGTGACCAGCGCCGTCGAGCAGACGGTCGCGGAGTTCGGCCGGCTGGACATCCTGGTCAACAACGCCGGGATCTTCCCGTGGGCGACCATCGACGAACTGACGCTGGAGCAGTTCGACGAGACGGTCGGCATCCACGTGCGGGCGGTGTTCGTGGCGGTGCAGGCCGCCGTCAAGCACCTGCCCGAGGGCGGCCGGATCATCAGCATCGGCAGCAACCTCGCCGACCGGACTCCCGGCCCCGGCCTGAGCCTGTACTCGCTGAGCAAGTCGGCGCTGACCGGCTTCACCAGGGGCCTCGCCCGCGACCTCGGTCCGCGCGGCATCACGGTCAACCTGGTGAACCCGGGCTCCACCGACACCGAGATGAACCCGGCCGACGGCGAGGAGGCGGACGCCGAGCGCGCCCTGACCGCCCTCGGCCGCTACAACGCCCCGGCCGACATCGCGGCGGCAGTCGCGTACCTGGCCGGCGAGGGCGGTCGCAACATCACCGGCACCGGCATCCTCGTCGACGCCGGCGCCAACGCCTGACTGCGGCGTGCCGCACCTTCTGGAACAAGGGAAGCAGCAATGGCTTGGGTCATCCTCGTCGTAGCAGGCCTGCTGGAGATCGTCTGGTCGTTGGCGTTGAAGCACGCCGAAGGCATGACCCGGGTGTGGCCGGCGGTGCTGGGCATCGCCGTCGCCATGATCAGCCTCGGCATGCTTTCGGTGGCGCTGAAGGACCTGCCGGTCGGCAGCGCCTACGCGATCTGGGTCGGCATCGGCACCGTCGGCGTCGCTGCGGTGGGGATGCTCTTCCTGAGCGAACCCGTGACGGTGTCCAGGCTGGCCTTCCTCGCGCTGATCGTGGTCGGCATTGCCGGACTCAAGTTCGTGGAAGGCTGATCGCGAAGACTGCAAGAACCCGCTTTGCTGGAGCGATGCGGGTGGCGGCCCCCTGCGGGAATTAAAGGCGCCGACTGGTCTCCGGGATCCCCGATTCAAGTATTATCAAAAACGCGGCTTCGGGGACTGGCCTCGCCAAGAACCCCGACGGGGTAGGCACAGTCTGAGAACCCGCGGGCGGTGCAAGGTGCTTAGGTGGGCCAAGCCGCTTCGCCGCTTCAAAGGCAAGAAGACGCCCCTACCACTCTCGACTGAACAACGCGATCAAGCCACTGTAGACACTCCGATTCTCCTTTCCTTGACAGGAGATGCCGCCTCGCCCGTGCGAGGCGGCATCTTCGCTTCGCGGCTCCCGAGAACACGTGATGTCGCGGCGGGGCCCGGCCAAGCATCCTGGGATCCGGCTGCCGCAAGGAGAACCAGACGACGGCAACAGCTGGAGGATCGGGAAATGGCTGAGCACAAGAGGGAACTGGACATCGCGGTGATCGGCGCCGGGGTACTCGGGCTGTCCACCACGGACGCCCTGCTGCGGCGCGGCGCCGACGTGAAGTGCTTCGACGGCCGGCGCCCCGGGTCGGGGCAATCCGGCGGGCTCTCCCGCACCTTCCGGCACCGGCACGACGACCCGCACATCGTCGACCTCGCCGTGCGCGGCCTGGCCGGCTATCGCGAGTGGGAGCGGCGCTCCGGGGTCGAGATGGTCGGCAACGAGGGCTGCGCCTACCTGGGCACCACCGCCGACGACACCCTCGGACTGAAGGCGCACCAGGTGCCGCACCACTACGTGCCGGAGGCCGACCGGGAGCAGGTGTTCGGTGCGCTCGGGCCGGTCGGTAGCCCGCTGCTGGTGGACCCGACGGCGGGGGCGCTGCGGGTCAACCACGTAATCGAGACGCTGACCGGCTGGGTCGGCGACCACATCGTCGCCAACGACATCCACAGCCTGCTGGTCCTCGACAACGGCAAGGTCGAGTTCCAGACGGCCGATGCGATCTACCACGCGCGGCACGTCGTGCTCTGCGCGGGCGTCGACACGCCGCGCCTTGCCGCTCGCCTCGGCTGGGACATCCCGCTGGACTGCGCGCTGCACGCCCGCCCGCACTACCGGATCCGCGAGGAGCTGCGCGGCGCGCCGACGCCATGCTGGGTGGACAAGTCCGGCGAATTCGGGGAAATGGTGTACGGCTCGGTGATCCCGCACACCGACCAGTACGTCTTGGGACTCATCGGCGACGGCGTCGACGTACCGTTCGACGCGCGCGGCGCGCTGACCGGCGAGGAGGGCATGGAGGACCACGTCCGTCGGGTCACCGGCTACGTCGAACGCGCCCTGCCGGGGCTCATCCCGGAACCAGTGGGCGTCCGGGTGTGCATCATGAGCAAGCTACCCGCGGGCAGCGACGCGCTCCGCGCGTGGCACGCCCGCGGCGTAACCGCGATCGCCGGGCACAACTTGTTCAAGTTCGCCCCGGAGTTGGGCGAACTGCTGGCGGACTCGGCGGTGGACGACCGGCTCCCGGCCGACCTGGAAGTCGCCGGAGCCCGCGCATTGGGGGCTGCATGACACCCCCTGTGTCAACCTTAAGATCGAAATCAGGCAGCGACCGGCGTGTTCGTGGTCTGTCGGGCGCCGCCGTGCAGGATCGCGTCGTAGG
>NZ_JBSFLZ010000126.1:0-20580 GCF_053599315.1 Saccharopolyspora sp. NPDC000995 | reverse complement strand
CTGTCCGTGCACAGCGCCGAAGACCTCGAACACGTCGCTCAACAACTCAACAGCCGACCACGCAAAACGCTCGGCTGGAAAACTCCAGCCGAGCGCCTGCGTGATCTACTTACAGCCACATAGGCCATCAGGTGTTGCGAGGACCCCAAGAATCCGCCCTTGGTGCTGGGCCCGTTTTCACGTTCAGCGGAAGCGCGGAAGGGCACCTTTGCCGAACCTCGAGCAAGCCGAGCAAGGGTGTGCCTCACGCAGGTCTACTTGTTGACGTCGCGGACTGCTCCGTAGGAGGCAGAGGTGGCGAGCCGGGCGTAGGCGCGCAGCGCCGCCGTGACCTTGCGGTCTCGGCCGACCGGCTGCCACGGGTGCTCGCTGGCCTCCACCTTGGCGCGGCGTTCGGCCAGCACCTCGTCGGACACCAGCAGTTCCAGCTTCCGCTCGCGGACATCGATGAGGATCTGATCGCCGTTCTCGACCAGCCCGATCGTGCCGCCGTTGGCCGCCTCCGGCGAGATGTGCCCGATGGACAGGCCGGAGGAACCGCCGGAGAAGCGGCCGTCGGTGATCAGCGCGCACTTCTTGCCCAGCCCCGAACCCTTGAGGAACGCGGTTGGGTGCAGCATTTCCTGCATCCCCGGGCCGCCCGCCGGGCCCTCGTAGCGGACCACCAGGACCTCGCCCGGCTGGATCTCCTTGTTCAGGATCACCGACACGGCCTGCTCCTGGCTCTCCACGACCCGGGCCGGGCCCTGGAAGTGCCACAGCTCTTCCTCGACACCGGCGGTCTTGACCACCGCGCCCTCGTCGGCGAGGTTGCCCTTGAGCACGGCCAGCCCGCCGTCGGCGGTGTAGGCGTGCGCGACGTCGCGGATGCAGCCCCCCTCGGCGTCGGTGTCCAAAGAGGACCAGCGGTTGTCCGTGGAGAACGCCTGCGTGGTGCGAACCCCGCCCGGCGCCGCGTGGAACAGCTCGATGGCCTTCTTCGACGGCGATTCGCCGCGGATGTCCCAGCTGGACAGCCAGTCGGTCAGGCTCGCGCTGTGCACCGAGGAAACGTCGCGGTGCAGCAGGCCAGCCCGGTCGAGCTCGCCGAGGATCGCGCTGATTCCACCGGCCCGGTGCACGTCCTCCATGTGGTAGTCGGAGTTCGGGCTGACCTTCGACAAGCACGGCACCCGGCGGCTGATCTCCGCGATGTCGTCCAGGGTGAAGTCGATCTCGCCTTCCTGCGCGGCGGCCAGCGTGTGCAGCACCGTGTTCGTGGAGCCGCCCATCGCCATGTCCAGCGCCATCGCGTTCTCGAACGCTTTCTTGTTGGCGACCGAGCGCGGCAGCACCGACTCGTCGTCCTCGCCGTAGTAGCGCTTGGCGATGCGCACCACGGTGTGGCCGGCTTCCTCGAACAGGGCGCGGCGCGCCGCGTGGGTGGCCAAAGTGGACCCGTTGCCGGGCAGCGCCAGGCCGAGTGCCTCGGTGAGGCAGTTCATCGAGTTGGCGGTGAACATGCCCGAGCAGGAACCGCACGTCGGGCAGGCCGAGCGCTCGACCTCGGAGAGCCCTGCGTCGTCCACCGCGGAGTTCGCGGACGCCGAGATGGTGGTGATCAGATCGGTCGGCGCGTGCGCGACGCCGTCCACCACGACCGCCTTGCCGGCCTCCATCGGGCCACCGGAGACGAACACCGCCGGGATGTTCAGCCGCATCGCGGCGTTGAGCATGCCGGGGGTGATCTTGTCGCAGTTGGAGATGCACACCAGCGCGTCGGCCTGGTGCGCGTTGACCATGTACTCCACCGAGTCGGCGATCAGCTCGCGCGAGGGCAGCGAGTAGAGCATCCCGCCGTGGCCCATGGCGATGCCGTCGTCCACCGCGATGGTGTGGAACTCCCGCGGCACGCCCCCGGCCTCGCGGACCGTGGCGGCGACCACGTCGCCGAGGTCGCGCAGGTGCACGTGGCCGGGCACGAACTGGGTGTAGGAGTTGGCGATCGCCACGATGGGCTTGCCGAAGTCGTCGTCGGTCATGCCGGTGGCGCGCCACAGCGAGCGGGCGCCGGCGGCATTGCGTCCGTGCGTCGTGGTGCGAGAGCGCAGCTGGGGCATATAGACCTTCTTACGGTTTTCGGGGCTGGTTTGCTTAGCGGTGCAATTGACATCCTCTCCGTCCTAAAGCTAAAGGACGGAGATTCCCTTCACGCTGCGCGTAGACCGCGCGGCGTCCGGGTGGGTTACCGCTTCTGCGCGCCGCCCGGACGAGTCGGCGGTCTTACGTGCGCTCCACGGTCGTTTCCGTTGTCTGCCTGCCCGGCGGCCGACACGTTCTACCTTTGAGAACCCGCGGCGGTGCAAGTTGCTCAGGTGGGCCAAGGGCTTCGCCGTTTCCGGTGGCTTTCGCCTTGCGAGTTGAGCGTTTCGGCTGTGCGGTTTACCGCCGGAAGTGGCGTCGACACTTGCCTGGCGACAACGCGGTGAGCTCATTCGCCCGGGCAGCGCCTTTTGGGCGCGGAGAGTTGCGGTGCGGCCGACATTACTCCTGCGTGGTCGGGTCGGGCAGCCGCCCACCGCTGATCGCCGCGACCCGGGGCAGGTCGCGCACTCGCACCGCCGGCAGTTGGACTTCCTTGCCGCAGCGCAGCACGGCCTTGAGCCAACGTCGCTCGTCCAGCCGCAGCGACGCCACGTCGTCCCAGCTGAACTTGGCGCGGCCGAAAGCGGTGCGCACCACGACCTGCTGGGCGTCGACCGTGGTCCGGGTCCGCAAGATCCACACCAGCAGTCCGAGCGGGATCAGGTATAGCAGCAGCGCCCAGGTGCCCGCGGTGGTGGCGAGCGGGGTGGCGCAGATGGTGATCGCCAGCACGGCCAGCAGCGCTACCGGGGTGATCCGGAACGTCAGGGACTTCGGGGACCCGGCCTCGTCGCGCTGCTCCGCCTTTCCGGCCTGCTCCGCGTCGGAGGGCTTAGCGCCGGCGTGCTCGGCGCGTTGCGCGTCGGAGGGCTTGTTGCCGGAGGGCTCCGTGGCGGGCTGCTCGGCGTCGGGCTGCTCGGGCTCCTGCGGGGTCTCACTCACGTTCTGATGGTCTCACCTGCGAAGTCCGGGCTTCGTGGGCGGTCGCAGGCGGTGCCGCCGCAGGGGTCCCGTGCACAACCGCGGGCGCGGCGGACGTCACACCGGTCGGCGTTCGAGACCCGTCATGGCCTTGCTGACCAGGGATTACTCCCGATCCGGGCGGCTCGGTCCGGCATCCCAGGTGTCCACCATCCGGGAAGATCGTCCCGCATGGTTTGACGTGGGGGGCCGCTTTGATTAACGTCCTAGCCATGCTGCGATTGCACGACATTCTCGTAATTCCCCGGCGCGTCGACGCCTAGGAAGTTCGCAGCATCGACGCGCCAACCCTCGTCAGGCCTATTTGGGGTCTGCGGGGGTTTTTTCGTGTCCGGTACAACTCCCGACCCCGAGGCAGACCCGATGACCAGCGCCAATACACGGCAGAATCCGGTCCCGGCGCCCCCGCCAGGACGCCGTCCCAAGCCCGCGCCGCCCTGCGGTGCCCCAGTGAAGATGACCGGTGCGCAGGCACTCGTGCGTTCCCTGGAGTCCGTTGGCTGCGAGATCGTCTTCGGGATTCCCGGCGGCACGATCCTGCCCGCCTACGACCCGCTCCTCGACTCCAACAAGGTCCGGCACGTGCTGGTCCGCCACGAGCAGGGTGCGGGGCACGCGGCCACCGGCTACGCGCAGGCCACCGGCAAGGTCGGGGTGTGCATGGCGACCTCCGGCCCGGGCGCGACCAACCTGGTCACCGCACTCGCCGACGCCCACATGGACTCGGTCCCCATCGTCGCGATCACCGGTCAGCAAAGCACCGGCCTGATCGGCACCGACGCCTTCCAGGAAGCCGACATCTGCGGCATCACGCTGCCGATCACCAAGCACAACTTCCTGGTCACCGACCCCGAGGAACTGCCGCGGACCATCGCGGAGGCGTTCTACATCGCATCCAGCGGTCGGCCCGGCCCGGTGCTGGTGGACATCCCCAAGGACGTCCAGCAGGCGACCATGTCGTTCTCCTGGCCGCCGGAGATGAAGCTGCCCGGCTACCGGCCGACGAGCAAGCCGCACGGCAAGCAGGTCCGGGAGGCCGCCAAGCTGATCACCGAAGCGCGGCAGCCGGTGTTCTACGTCGGCGGCGGGGTCATCAAGGCCGAGGCGCACGCCGAGCTGCGGGAGTTGGCCGAGCGCACCGGCATCCCGGTGGTCACCACGCTGATGGCGCGCGGCGCGTTCCCCGACTCGCACCCCCAGCACCTGGGCATGCCCGGCATGCACGGCACGGTCGCCGCGGTCGCCGCGATGCAGCGCGCCGACCTGCTGGTCGCGCTGGGTGCCCGCTTCGACGACCGGGTCACCGGCCAGCTCTCGTCGTTCGCACCCGAGGCCAAGATCGTGCACGCCGACATCGACCCCGCGGAGATCTCCAAGAACCGCTACGCGGACGTGCCGATCGTCGGCGACTGCAAGGAAGTGCTCAGCGAGCTGATCAACGCGGTCACCGCCGCCACCGGAGAGCGCGGTACCGCCGACCTGGCGCCCTGGTGGGCGCTGCTCGACGACCTGCGCAAGCGGTTCCCGAGGGGCTACGAGTGGCCGAGAGACGGGAGCCTGTCGCCGGAGTACGTCATCGAGCGCCTCGGCAAGTTGGTCGGGCCGGACGCCATCTACGCCGCCGGCGTCGGCCAGCACCAGATGTGGGCCGCGCAGTTCGTCGGCTACGAGAACCCGCGCAGCTGGCTGAACTCCGGGGGGCTCGGAACGATGGGCTACGCGGTGCCCGCCGCGATGGGCGCCAAGGCCGGGATGCCGGGCACGACGGTGTGGGCCATCGACGGCGACGGCTGCTTCCAGATGACCAACCAGGAGCTCGCCACCTGCGCCATCGAGGACATCCCCATCAAGGTCGCCGTCATCAACAACGGCAACCTCGGTATGGTCCGTCAGTGGCAGAACCTGTTTTACTCCGAGCGCTACTCACACAGTGACCTCGGCACCCATAAGCACCGCATCCCGGATTTCAAACTGCTGGCCGAGGCCTACGGTTGCGCGGGCCTGCGATGCGAGTCCAAAGAGGACGTCGACAGCGTCATCCAGCGGGCGATGGAGATCAACGACCGACCTGTCGTGATCGACTTCGTGGTGGGCGAGGACGCCCAGGTGTGGCCGATGGTGGCCGCCGGTACCGGAAACGACGAGATCATGGCGGCGCGCGGTATCCGCCCGCTGTTCGATGAGGACGAGGGGTGAACGCGCCGATGACCCGACACACGCTGAGCGTGCTGGTGGAGAACGTCCCCGGGGTGCTCGCCCGGGTGGCCGGCCTGTTCTCCCGCCGCAGCTTCAACATCGAGTCGCTAGCGGTCGGCCCGACCGAGCACCCGGACATCTCCAGGATGACGATCGTGGTCGCCGTCTCGGACCAGCCCCTGGAGCAGGTCACCAAGCAGCTCAACAAGCTGGTGAACGTGATCAAGATCGTGGAGCTGGAGACCGACGCCGCGGTGCAGCGGGCGCTGCTGCTGGTCAAGGTCCGCGCCGACGCGTCGGTGCGCAGCCAGGTGCTGGAGACGGTGCAGCTGTTCCGCGCGAAAGTGGTGGACGTCTCTCCGGAGGCGCTGACCATCGAGGCCACCGGTACCGCCGATAAGCTCGACGCGTTGCTGCGAATGCTGGAACCCTACGGCGTCCGCGAGATGGTGCAGTCGGGAACGATCGCGATCGGGCGTGGCCCGCGTTCCATCACGGCCACTGCAGTGCGCTGATCCGGCGCCTCCGCCACAGGGCCGAAAACCGAACAGCCTGTAGCCGGATTCGTCTGTTCCAGCTGTCCTGGCGGGTACCCCGGACGAGGAACCACCGCTTCGGCGGCAGGCACGAAAAAGTCCCGAAAGGAAACGCTGAATCACCATGGCAGTTGAAATCTTCTACGACGCGGACGCTGATCTGGGCATCGTGCAGGGGCGCAAGGTCGCGGTCATCGGCTACGGCAGCCAGGGCCACGCGCACGCGCTGAGCCTGCGGGACTCGGGCGTGGACGTGCGGGTCGGTCTCCCGGAGGGTTCCAAGTCGCGTGCCAAGGCTGAGGAAGAGGGCCTGCGGGTGCTCACCCCGGCCGAGGCCGCCGCGGAAGCCGACCTGATCATGATCCTGGCGCCCGACACCAAGCAGCGCGAGATCTACGCCAACGACATCGCGCCGAACCTCAAGCAGGGTGACGCGCTGTTCTTCGGCCACGGTTTCAACATCCGCTACGGCCTGATCCAGCCGCCGGCAAACGTGGACGTCGCCATGGTCGCGCCGAAGGGCCCGGGCCACCTGGTGCGCCGCCAGTTCGTCGACGGCAAGGGCGTGCCCTGCCTGATCGCGATCGAGCAGGACGCCTCCGGCAACGCCCAGGCGCTGGCGCTGTCCTACGCCGCCGCCATCGGTGGCGCGCGGGCCGGCGTCATCAAGACCACCTTCAAGGAGGAGACCGAGACCGACCTGTTCGGTGAGCAGGCGGTCCTGTGCGGCGGCGCGAGCGCCCTGGTGCAGAACGGCTTCGAGGTGCTGGTCGAGGCTGGCTACCAGCCGGAGATCGCCTACTTCGAGGTGCTGCACGAGCTCAAGCTGATCGTCGACCTCATGTGGGAGGGCGGCATCGCCGGTCAGCGCTACTCCATCAGCGACACCGCCGAGTACGGCGACCTCTCCCGCGGCCCACGGGTGATCGACGCCCACGTCAAGGAGTCGATGCGCAAGATCCTGGGCGAGATCCAGGACGGCACCTTCGCCAAGGAGTGGGTGGCCGAGGACGAGGCCGGGCGCCCGAACTTCACCAAGCTGCAGGCGGAGGGCAACGCCCACCAGATCGAGGAGGTCGGCAAGAAGCTCCGCTCCCTGATGTCCTGGACCAACAAGTAAGAGGTCCAGATCTTCGGCGGCGTGCCAACCGCGCGTCCGGCGGATGCGAAAGGCCCGGTGAACCCCACGAGGGATCACCGGGCCTCGGCTTTCCGACCGGGAGCTGGTGGGTTCCCGCCCCGGTTTCCCAGTTGGGGA
The DNA here is from genome assembly GCF_053599315.1 of Saccharopolyspora sp. NPDC000995. NCBI lineage: Bacteria > Bacillati > Actinomycetota > Actinomycetes > Pseudonocardiales > Pseudonocardiaceae > Saccharopolyspora > Saccharopolyspora sp. NPDC000995. The sequence continues at coordinate 13,485 of NZ_JBSFLZ010000126.1, read as the reverse complement.
CAAGGGAAACCGGTCGCTACGGGCGAGGGATAGGATACGCATCGTGAGTGCAGACAACGAGATCGTCGACAACAAGGCGCACATCCGCCATCAGCTGGACTTCACCGACGCGGAGTGGATCACCAGCACCGACGACCCGGACGAGCCCGGCGTCGAAATCGCCTTCGTGGACGGCTACATCGGTATGCGCAACGGCGCCGAACCGCAGGGCCCGGTCCTGGTCTTCACACCGGAGGAGTGGGATGCCTTCGTGGCGGGCGCCAAAGACGGCGAATTCGACGAACCCTGATTCATCCGACTTCCGGCGTTGTTTTGCGTGGCGCTGCGACCCTGCTGGCTAACTCCGCGAGGGGCTCGTTTCACCGCGGGAGTGGTCTGGTTCTGCCTCGCCGACCGGGTGTGTGGTGGACGGCCTGTTCACCTCGATAGACGACACGAACGGGTCCGTTCGCTTCACGCCCGCACCTTCCCAAACAGCCTTAACACCGCGCCGAAATTAACCAGCAGGGTCCGCTGCGGGTCGCCGAACCTCAGACGCCTTCTCGCTCCGGGATCCCCGACGCACGTATGACCAATACGTCGCGCCGGGGCTGTCCTCGCGGGAAGACGTCTGAGAACCCGCGGCGGTGCAAGCTGCGGGGGTGGCCGAGCGGCTCGGTGGTTTGCGGCATTCCCGCGGCTGCGGGGTGGGATGTCGCGGCGGCGGCCATGCGCTGGTGCAAAGCGGAGACCGCCGGCGAGGTGCCAGCAGATGTCGGCCTCCTGCCGGCACCAGAAGGTCGTCACGTGTATCAGTGGTCGTGCGTGCCGGTCACTGGCGACACAGCCGCCGCTCGCGCGACAGCGTGTCCCAGCAGACTCGCGGTATCGTTCCCGAAGCCCGGCTGATCTGCGACAATGCCGAAGAATCGGGTTTAACGGGCTGGCCTTTCCGTCGGCGGTGATCCGGGCAACACCCTTGTGAACGCTTTCTCAATCTCCCGTTAAACTCCGATCCGTCCGGGCACATCGCCGTGCCGACCGTGATCTTCTAACTGGAGTTCGCCCGTGACCAACGCAAGCCGTCCTGTCGTCCTGATCGCCGAGAAGCTGGCACCGTCCGTGATCGACGCCCTCGGGGATGAGGTCGAGATCCGCAATGTGGACGGCACCGACCGGCCGGCGCTGCTCGACGCCGTCGCCGACGCCGATGCGCTGCTGGTCCGTTCCGCCACCAAGGTCGACGCCGAGGTTCTGGCGGCGGCGAAGAAACTCAAGGTCGTCGCCCGCGCCGGGGTCGGCCTGGACAACGTCGAGGTACCCGCCGCCACCGAGCGCGGCGTGATGGTCGTCAACGCCCCCACCTCCAACATCGTCTCGGCCGCCGAGCACGCGATGGCGCTGCTGCTGGCGGTGGCGCGCAACGTCGCGCAGGCCGACGCGAGCCTCAAGGGCGGCGAGTGGAAGCGCAGCTCCTACACCGGCGTCGAGCTCAACGGCAAGACCGTCGGCGTGGTCGGCTTGGGCAAGATCGGCCAGCTGTTCGCACAGCGCGTCGCCGCCTTCGGCACCAAGCTGATCGCCTACGACCCCTACGTGTCGCCGGGCCGCGCCGCGCAGTTGGGCATCGAGCTGGTTTCCCTCGACGAACTGCTGGCCCGCGCCGACGCGATCTCCATCCACCTGCCCAAGACCGCCGAGACCCTCGGGCTCATCGGCGCTGAGGAGCTGAAGAAGGCCAAGCCCGGTCTGCTGGTCGTCAACGCCGCCCGCGGCGGCCTGATCGACGAGGACGCGCTGGCCGACGCGCTGCGCAACGGCCAGATCGGCGGCGCAGGCATCGACGTGTTCAAGACCGAGCCGACCACCGACAGCCCGCTGTTCCAGCTGTCCAACGTCGTCGTCACCCCGCACCTGGGCGCGTCCACCGTGGAGGCCCAGGACCGCGCGGGCACCGACGTGGCCCGCTCGGTGCGGCTGGCGCTGCGTGGCGACTTCGTGCCGGACGCGGTCAACGTGCAGGGTGGCGCGGTCGGTGAGGAAGTCCGCCCGTACCTGTCGCTGACCCAGAAGATGGGCCAGGTGCTGGCCGCGCTGGTGGGCAGCACGCCGAGCTCGGTGACCGTGGAGGCCCGCGGCGAGCTGGCCGACGAGGACGTCTCGGTGCTGCAGCTCGCGGCGCTGCGCGGCGTGTTCGCCGGTGCGGTGGAGAACCAGGTGACCTTCGTCAACGCGCCGCAGCTGGCCGAGGACCTGGGCGTGCAGGTGGAGGTCAAGACCTCCTCGGAGAGCCCGAACCACCGCAGCGTGGTGTCGGTGCGTGCGGGGCTGCCGGACGGTCGCACCGCCGTGGTCTCCGGTGCGCTGTCGGGGCCCAACCAGGTGGAGAAGCTCGTCGAGGTCAACGGCAGGCACTTCGACCTGCGGGCCGAGGGCAACGTGCTGCTGCTGGAGTACCCGGACCGGCCGGGCGTGATGGGCAAGGTCGGCACACTGCTCGGCGAGGTCGGCGTGAACATCGAGGCGGCCATGGTCAGCCAGACCACGGAGCGCTCCGAGGCGATCATGCTGCTGCGCGTGGACCGTCCCGTCGAGCCGGGCGTGCTGGAGCCGATCGGCGCCGCCGTCGGGGCCCGCGTCGTGCGCACCGTCAGCTTCGAGTGAGCTCGCCCGTTCTGGTCCCGCTGAGTAGGTGGGACCGCGACCGGTAATCCGGACGAGTTAGGCGGGGCCGTTCCGCATCTTGGGACGGCCCCTGCGTCGCACCTGCGGCCCATGGTCCTATCACCCGTATGGGTGTCCCACTCCCCGGGACAATTCATCCACTTGGTGGGCCCGGCGTGCCGCTGCCCGCAGCCCTGCCGGTAGCCTTCGGCTCAACAGTTCGAGCCCCGCGGGTCGGGGTGGTTCTCGGGAGGTGTGTAGATGCGGCTCGCTGTGATCCCCGGCGACGGGATCGGGCCGGAGGTTATTGCCGAGGCACTCAAGGTGCTCGGCGAGGTCGTGCCGGATACCGAGATCACTCGATACGACCTGGGAGCCGCGCGCTGGCACGCGACCGGGGAGCTGTTGCCCGAGTCCGTCCTGGGTGAACTCCGGCAGCACGACGCGATCCTGCTCGGGGCGGTGGGCGACCCGTCCGTGCCCAGCGGGATCCTGGAGCGCGGCCTGCTGCTGCGGCTGCGCTTCGAGCTCGACCACCACGTGAACCTGCGGCCGGCCCGGCTCTACCCGGGCGTTAAGAGCCCGGTGGCCGACCCCGGCGAGATCGACATGGTCGTGGTGCGGGAGGGCACCGAGGGGCCGTACGTCGGCAACGGCGGACTGCTGCGAAAGGACACCACGCACGAGATCGCGACCGAGGTCAGCATCAACACCGCGTTCGGCGTGGAGCGGGTGGTGCGCGACGCGTTCGCCCGCGCCGCCTCCCGGCCGCGCAAGCACCTGACGCTGGTGCACAAGACCAACGTGCTCACCCACGCCGGATCGTTGTGGTCGCGCGTGGTCGAAGAGGTCTCGCTGCAGTACCCGGACGTCACCGTGGCCTACCAGCACGTGGATGCCACGACCATCCACCTGGTCACCGACCCGGGCCGGTTCGACGTGATCGTCACCGACAACCTGTTCGGCGACATCCTCACCGACCTGGCGGGCGCGGTCACCGGCGGCATCGGGCTGGCCGCGAGCGGCAACATCGACGCCACCCGTCGCAACCCGAGCATGTTCGAGCCGGTGCACGGCAGCGCGCCGGACATCGCCGGGCAGGGCGTGGCGGACCCGACCGCGGCGGTGCTGTCGGTCGCGATGCTGCTCGACCACGTCGGCCTGACCGAGGCCGCGAAGCGAGTCGAGGCGTCGGTGGCGTTCGACCTGGCCACCCGCGACCAATCGGCCCCGGGCGCCACCTTCGCGGTCGGCGACCGCCTCGCGGCGCTGGTCTCCTCCCGCGAGGTCGCTCCGCAGGCCTGATCGGAGTTCGAAGCCGAGGGGGCGTCCCGGTTGGGGCGCCCTTTTCGTCGGCCCAATGTGCAACCGGCGAGTTGCACCAAATCCCGAGTGGTGCAACGTTGCATATTCGTGGATTGGAGCGACCCATGGTTTCGGACCGGATGGAACGCGAGATCGTCATCGAGCACCCGCGGAGCAGGTGTGGGCGGCCCTGCTGGGGCCCGAGTTCTGGCTCGGCGAGGCGGATCTGACCGGTGTCGAGGTCGTCGCGGGCAGCCGGCTGGTGTCGGAGCACACCGAGTACGGCCGGTTCCCGCAGCTGATCGAAACAATGGACCCCAACCGCTACCTGTCGTACCGCTGGGCGAGCGCCTTCCCCGGCGAAGAACCAGCGGAGGGAAACTCGACGCTTGTCGAGTTCACGCTGGTCGAGGAGGGCGGGAGCACCCGGCTGCGCGCGGTCGAGAGCGGCTTCGCGGCACTCGCCGCGTCGGAGGAGCAGCGGCGCGGCGCGGTCGACGACAATACCGGCGGCTGGGACCAGGTGCTGGACGAGCTCAAGCGGAAGGTGGAGAAGTAACAGGCGTGACGGAACGCGGTGACGTCGACGAGGTGCTGGTGGCGCTGGCCGACCCGACCCGGCGGCAGCTGGTGGACCTGCTCGGCGAAAGTGGTGAGGCCAGCGCGACGGTGCTGGCCGCCGCACTGCCGGTGTCGCGGCAGGCCGTCGTCAAGCACCTGGCGGTGCTGGAGAACGCGGGGTTGGTGACGGCCCAGCGGGTCGGCCGGGAGGTCCGCTTCGCGATCAGGTCGCAGCCGCTGGAGGCGGCGGCGCGCTGGTTGGCGTCCCGCGCCGCGCGATGGGACCGACGCCTGGCGGCGATCAAGCGCCGTGCCGAATCCGGTCAGTAGGGCTTCGCCGAAACCGGAAGGCGCTGGCCGAAGGGGATTTCGAGTAGGCCTGCGTCGAACCCGGTTCCTGGGACGGCAGGTGCTGCCGTCGTGCCCGGATGGTGGGAATTCGTGGTCATCTGGTAATCCGGTGGTGCGTTGTGGCAGCATGAGGACGTGGCTTTCCGCAGTGTGATCATTATTGGCGAGCGCGCCGGGTAGATGCCTCCGCACCCCGGCGCGCTGACCTCTCGCATCTGCGGGGGGTCTTTTTTGTTGCTTGCGCTGCCGCTGCAACCATCTCCGACGTCGACGGGAGAAAACCAGTGACCCGCACCAACCCGGCCGGAACGCCGCTGGGCGACGACTTCCACATGTACGACACGACCTTGCGGGATGGCGCGCAGCGCGAGGGAATTGCGTATTCGGTCACCGACAAGCTGGCGGTCGCGCGGCTGCTGGACTCCCTAGGGGTCGGCTTCATCGAGGGCGGCTGGCCCGGCGCGCTGCCCAAGGACACCGAGTTCTTCCACCGCGCCGCCGACGGAGAACTCGATCTCGAACACGCCGCCCTGGTGGCCTTCGGCTCCACCCGCCGTGCCGGAACTAAAGTGGACGAAGATCGGCAAGTCCGGGCGCTGCTCGATTCGCGGGCCCCGGTGGTGACCTTGGTGGCCAAATCGGACCGGCGGCACATCGAGCGGGCGCTGCGCACCGATGTGGCCGAGAACTGCGCGATGGTGGCGGACACCGTGCGCTACTTGGTCGGCGAGGGGCGCCGGGTGTTCCTCGACGCCGAGCACTTCTTCGACGGCTACGGCTTCGACCCCGACACCTCGCTGCGCGTGCTGGAATCCGCCGCGAACGCGGGAGCCGACGTCGTCGTGCTGTGCGACACCAACGGCGGGCAGCTGCCGCTACAATTGGCCGAGACGGTCGGCGAAGTCGTATCGCGCACGGGGTTCCGCGTCGGGATCCACTGCCAGGACGACACCGGATGCGCGGTGGCCAACAGCATCGCGGCCGTGCAAGCCGGTGCGACGCACGTGCAGTGCACCGCCAACGGCTACGGGGAGCGGGCGGGGAACGCGGATCTGTTCGCCGTGATCGGCAATCTCGCCTCAAAACTGGAGATGCCGGTGTTGCCAGGGGGAAAGCTGCGCGACCTGACCAGGGTTTCGCACGCACTGGCCGAAATTGCAAACCTGGCACCGGACACGCACCAGGCCTACGTCGGCCAGTCGACGTTCGCGCACAAGGCCGGGCTGCACGCGAGCGCGATCAAAGTGGACCCGGAGCTCTACAACCACATCGACCCGGCGTTGGTGGGCAACGGGATGCGGGTGCTGGTCACCGAAATGGCCGGGCGCGCCAGCCTGGAGCTCAAGGGCGCCGAGCTCGGGCTCGACCTCACCGAATCGCCGGCCGCCGTCACGGGGGCGGTGCGCCAGGTGAAGGAGCTGGAAGCCCGCGGCTGGTCCTTCGAAGCGGCCGACGCGTCGCTGGAACTGTTGCTGCGCCGGGAAATGGCCGCCGCAGCCGACAGCGCGCCGGTCGACGCGCCGTTCGAGCTGGAGTCCTACCGGGTGGTGCTCGACCACCGATCGGAGGGCGACGTGGTCTCCGAAGCAACGGTCAAGGTGCACGTCGCGGGGGAGCGCGTGATCGCCACCGCAGAGGGGAACGGGCCGGTCAACGCCCTCGACGCCGCGCTGCGCAAGGCGCTGGTGCCGCACCTGCCGTGGCTGAAAACCGTCGAGCTGGCCGATTACAAGGTCCGCATCCTCATCGACGCCCCCGGCACCGACGCGGTCACCCGGGTGCTCGTGGAATCCCGCGATGGCGAGGAGGAGTGGACCACTGTGGGCGTGCACGGCAACATCGTCGAAGCGAGCTGGCTCGCGCTCTGCGACGCGCTGGTGTACAAGGCCTTGCGGCGCGACGCGATCGGCGCCCGCGGCTGATCGCGCCGCTGTGACCCGGGCCGGGGAATGGGTGCGGGACAACCGTGCCCAAGTATGTTGGTCACGGGTGCCCCTCCCCCTCACCCGAAGTCCACAGTTGATCCCGGAGGTTCGTCTTGCGCTTGGCACGTATCGCCCACTCCGACGGGGTGTCCTTCGTCGCATTGGAGCCGGATCCGTCCGCACCGCAGGAAAAGGTGCTCGCGGTCGAGATCGACCAGCACCCGTTCGGCGCCCCGACGTTCACCGGTCGCAAGTGGCCGATGGCCGATGTCCGGCTGCTCGCCCCGATCCTGCCCACGAAGGTCATCTGCGTGGGCAAGAACTACGCCGAGCACGCCCGCGAGATGGGCTCGGAACCACCGGAGAACCCGGTGATCTTCATGAAGCCCTCCACCTCGGTGATCGGCCCCAACGCCGCCATCAAGCTGCCGCCGAACTCAGAGCGGGTGGACTTCGAGGGCGAACTCGCCGCCGTCGTCGGGCAGCCGTGCAAGGACGTGCCGGAGACCCGGGGCACCGAGGTGCTGCTGGGCTACACGATCGCCAACGACGTCACCGCGCGCGATCAGCAGAAGGCCGACGGGCAGTGGACGCGGGCCAAGGGCTACGACACGTTCTGCCCGCTGGGCCCGTGGATCGACACCGCGGCGGACCCGGCGGATCTCGCAATCCGCACCGAACTTGACGGTGAGCTCAAGCAAGACTCGCGCACCTCGCTGCTGCTGCACGACGTCGCGGCGCTGGTTTCGTGGATCTCGCGGGTGATGACGCTGCTGCCGGGTGACGTAATCCTCACCGGTACCCCGGCCGGCGTGGGCCCGATGCAGGCGGGCCAGAAGGTGTCGGTGTCCGTCGACGGCCTCGGCACCCTCACCAACCCCGTCCAGCAGGGATAGACGCGGCTAGACACGGGCTCGACGTGGGCTCGACGTGGGTTAGACACGGGCTCGAGTGCGGGTTTCCGGACCCGTTGCGCGCAGCCGATCCCGGTTCCGGAACCTCAAGGCATCACGCGGTGTCCGCAATTCCATTGAAATCGGACCTTCGATTTCAATTGGAAATTGCGGATTTCCACGGCCCGGTCGTCAGCGGAGGGCGGCGTTCGGTGGGCGTTCGCGGACCGCTCCGTAGGCGAGGACGTACGCGGGGATCCTGCGCAGCCACGGGGCGTTCGAGACCGCCCGCAGGGGGAGCGGTAGGCGCGCGGTGTTGCCGAAGTCGATCTCTCCGCGCAGCGCCGGGGAGATCACGTTCTCGTGGATCACGCGCTGCAGCCGCTGGATCAGCACCGTCGTCGGCCAGCGCCGCCGCTGCACCGCCGCCACGTGCTTGCGTTCCAAACGCCCGTTGCGCAGCGGCTTGGCCAGGTGGCGCGCAGCCGCGACGGCGTCCTGCACCGCCAGGTTGATCCCGATGCCGCCGACCGGTGACATCGCGTGCGCAGCGTCGCCGATGCACAGCAGGCCCGGCACGTGCCACTTGCGCAACCGGTCCAGGGTCACGTGCAGCAGCTTGACGTCCTTCCAGCTCTGCACCAGATCCCGCCCAGCCAGCCACGGGAAGAAACGGACCAGGCGCTCGTTGAAATCCTCGATGGGTCCGTTGCGGCTCGCCGCGTCGGTGCCCTTGCCGATGATCGACGCGACCTGGAAGTAGTCGCCTCGGTCGAACATGACGGTGAAGGCGCGTTCGCGGATCAGGCCGATGCCGCCCGCCAGATCGCCGGTCTGCCGCGGAATCCGGAACCATCGAACGTCCATCGGCGTAGGGAAGTCCTGCAGGCGGAGCTCCGGCATCTCGCGCACGAAGGACTTCCTCCCGTCGCAGGCCACCGTGATGGTGGCGCGCAGCTCGCCGGTCTCGCCGTCGGCGGTGCGGTAGCGCACACCGTTGACCCGGCCGCGTTCCCGGATCAGTTCCGTCGCCTCGGTGTTCATCCGCAGGGTGAACGTCGGCTCCTGCTTGCCGACGTCGGCGAGCATGTCCAGGAAGTCCCACTGCGGGACCATCGCGATGTAGTTGTACTTCACCTTCAGCGACTTGAAGTCCCCGAAGGTGAACAGCTCGCCCGCTTGGCCGATGGGCAGCCGCACCTGGTTCAGGCGGCGCTGCGGGAGTTCGGCGAACCGTTCGGCCAGGCCCAGGTCGTCGAGGAGCTGCAGCGTGGTGGGGTGCACCGTGTCGCCGCGGAAGTCCCGCAGGAAGTCGCCGTGCTTCTCCAGCACGGTCACCTCGACGCCAGCCCTGGCCAGCAGCAGCCCCAGCACCATCCCCGCCGGTCCGCCGCCGACCACGCAGCAGGTGGTTCGCTCCATTGCGATCCCCTCCAGTTTTTCAACGGATGTTGAATAACCTCAGGATGCCTTGCCCGGATGCGCCCGTCAACCGCCGACGGCCAGTGGCTAGGCTTGATGTGTTATGAGCACGCCAGAAGCCGCAGCAAAAGTCGACGCCAGGCCCATCCGAGCCCGGTTCTGCCCCTCGCCGACCGGCACCCCGCACGTCGGCCTGATCCGCACGGCCCTCTACAACTGGGCGTTCGCCCGGCACAACAAGGGCACCCTGGTGTTCCGCATCGAGGACACCGACGCCAGCCGGGACACCGAGGAGTCCTACCAGGCGATCCTCGACGCGCTGCGCTGGTTGGGCCTCGACTGGGACGAAGGCCCCGGTGTCGGTGGACCCTACGGCCCCTACCGGCAGAGCCAGCGGCGCGACACCTACGCCGACATCGCCCAGCGACTGCTGGCCGCAGGCGAGCTCTACGAGTCCTACTCCAGCCCGGACGAGATCGAGGCCCGCCACAAGGCGAAGGGGCGCGATCCCAAGCTGGGCTACGACAACTACGACCGCGACCTCAGCGACGAGCAGCTTGCGGCCTTCCGCGGCGAAGGCCGCAAGCCCGTGCTGCGGCTGCGGATGCCCGGCCGCGACATCACCTTCACCGACCTGGTACGCGGCGAGATCACCTTCCCCGCAGGCAGCGTCCCGGACCCGGTCCTGGTGCGCGGCAACGGCGACCCGCTCTACACCCTCACCAACCCGGTAGACGACGCGCTGATGCACATCACCCACGTGCTGCGCGGCGAAGACCTGCTGTCGTCCACGCCCCGCCAGATCGCGCTCTACGAGGCGCTGCAGCGCATCGGCGTCACCGACTTCACGCCCGAGTTCGGCCACCTGCCGTTCGTCATGGGCGAGGGCAACAAGAAGCTTTCCAAGCGCGACCCGCAGTCCAACCTGTTCCACCATCGCGACCGGGGTTTCCTGCCCGAGGGCCTGCTGAACTACCTGGCGCTGCTCGGCTGGTCCATCTCCGACGACCGTGACGTGTTCAGCCTCGACGAGATGGTCGACGCCTTCGACATCGTCCGGGTCAGCGCCAACCCGGCGCGCTTCGACCAGAAGAAGGCCGACGCGATCAACTCCGTTCACCTGCGCGCCCTCGCGCCCGACGACTTCGTCGACCGCGTGGTGCCCTACCTCGTCCAGGGCGGCGTGCTCCCGGCCGAGCCGACCGAGCAGCAGCTCGCCACCGTGCGAGCCGCGGCGCCGCTGGTGCAGGAGCGGCTGATCGTGCTCTCCGACGCGATCGGCATGATGGGCTTCCTATTCGCAGGCGACGACTTCGCGCCCGAACCCGCCTCCGCCGAGAAGGCCCTCGGCGAAGACGCCAAGCAGGTCCTGGAAGCCGCCATCAATGCCCTCGAAGCGCTGCCGGAATGGACCACGGCCGCCATTGAACAGGCGCTGAAGGACTCCGTCGTCGACGGGCTCGGCATCAAGCCCCGCAAGGCCTTCGCGCCGGTGCGGGTAGCGATCACCGGCCGCACCGTGTCGCCGCCGCTGTACGAGTCGATGGAATTGCTCGGCCGCGACATCTCCCTCGAACGCCTACGGAAGGCCCTCGGCTGATGCAGTGAGCTCCGGCACGAGGTCGTGAGTGTGCTCCTGCCCACGGCCCCGTGCCGCCAACCGGACCCAACTGAAACAGGCCAACAGGATCACCAAATTGGCCGAGTCGGACGCAGCGGGTGAACGCCTAGCCTCTCGGGGTGACATCCGCGCCTGAAACTTTGACCATCCACGAACTCGGCCAGATCAAGGCGATCTGCCTCGACCTCGACGACACCCTGCTCGACAGCGGCAGAGCCGCGCGGCACGCCCTGCGGGAACTCGTCGGCACCGACCGCGCCTGGCCGGTGTGGCACCGCACCACGGACCAGCACTACGCGCGGTTCGTCGCCGGCGAGATCGACTTCGACGTGATGTGCGTCGAACGCACCCAGGCGTTCTTCGCGGCCTTCGGCGAAGAACTGGAAACTTCCGAAGCCGCCCGCCGCGAAACCCTGCGCATGGCCGCCATGCAGCGCGCCTGGACCCTGTTCGACGACGCCCGGCCCTGCCTCGACTGGCTGCGCGCCAGCGGCCTCCAACTCGCCGCGATCACCAATGCCCCCAGCGGCTACCAACGCAAGAAGATCGCCGCCGTCGGCCTCGCCGACGCCTTCGACGCGCTCGTCATCTCGGCCGAGATCGGTGTGGCCAAACCCGACCCGCGCATCTTCCACGCCGCCTGCGACGAGCTCGGCCTCCGTCCCGAAGAAGTCGTCCATGTCGGGGACAAGCTGGACACCGACGCCCTCGGCGCCAGCCGCGCTGGCCTCCAGGGCGTCTGGCTCAACCGTGGCGGAACCCAGGATCCCTCCGCCAGCGTGCCGACCATCACGAGCCTTCACGAACTCCCGGAACTCCTCGTGACCGACCTGCCCGCAGTACCCGTCCGAGCGGAGCGCCCGCAGGCCTCGTACCGCGCCGCCGAGCTGATCCGGCACTAGCCCGTCCCGGTCGCTGCAGCCGCCGCTACCTGCGACGATCCCAAACGTAGGGGGGCGTTTTCGGGCCTGCGGAAGGGGTGGTCTACTATTCTTATCAACGCGGCGGGCAGCGACCCGGAAGCCGAACTCCCCGCAGGAGCTCGGAAAAAGGAACTGGCCGTCCGACACCATGGGGTATGGTGTAATTGGCAGCACGACTGATTCTGGTTCAGTTAGTCTAGGTTCGAGTCCTGGTACCCCAGCGAGCAGATCACCTGGTGATCTCTCAACAGCGCGGTCCCGTCGTCTAGCGGCCTAGGACGCCGCCCTCTCAAGGCGGTAGCGCGGGTTCAAATCCCGTCGGGACTACAAGGGTGGAAGGGCCATATCTGCGGAACTCGCAGATGTGGCCCTTTCCGTTTTTGTTTGGGGGGCCGAGCCTCCCATGCCCCCCACGGTGTGGGGGTTGCTTCCGCCTAGGTTGCTTCCGACTGGGTTGCTTCCGACCCGCGGCCGACTTCGTCTGGGGCTTTGGGTTTCGGTCCGACTTCATCTGGGAGTTGGCGCGGGCTCAGCCTTGCCCGGGGCCTGCCCAGGTTGCGGGATTGCTCTGTCTGCGGTGGGTGTCTTTGGGGTTTTGGAATCGGATTTGCATTTTGGTTCCACTCTTGGCGTTGGCGTTGCTTTCCCTTGCGTGGTGCCGGGTTTTCGGTTTTCGATTTGTTCCAGCGGTGGCGGTTGTTCTTTGTGCTTCTCATGCTGCCGGTCTTCGTCTTCTTGTTGGGGTGGCGCTGGCGGTACTTCGCTCACCGCGCTTTGGGGTACGGAGAATTCCTGGCCGCCGAGTTTCCCGCGGCGACCATGGACCCGGCACCCCTGTACATCCGGGACGGCAACGTCTGCACCTAGGCCGGGGTCACCGGCGCCCTGGGCCTCGTGCACATCTAGGACGACCACGGTCCGCCCCTGGCCCGCGACCTGGTGACGTACCTGCAGCACCCGGCCGACCAAGCGCAGATCAGCACATTCCTTGCGGCCCCGCCGCCCGGCAACCGGCTGGTGCGGGACCTCCTGGGGTGAATCACAGCCGCATCGCCCGAGGATTTGAACCCGCCGGTGCTGGCGGCGCGGGCGGGCGTGGTCACCACCCGGCACCCCAACCGGCTGTTCGCCGTGCACCTGGGCGCCACGCTGGCCCGCGCGGTGCGGGCCGCAGGCCGCGCGGGCGGGCACGGCACGGTCGCCGCAATGGAGAGCCCGGTGCCGATCGACTGGATCCGCCGCGGGCACCCGGCCTACGATGCGGACCACGTTGGTTCGCACCCGCGCCCTGGTCCTCGGTGCGGCTGGCTTGCTCCGCGACCGCGCGACCACGCACTGGGCGTCGGCGAGTTACCTGGACAGCGAGTTCGGCGTTCGGTACGTGCCTCAGGGGTACGTCCAGGTCGGCAAGCAGGTCGGCAAGGTCATCGCCGCCGCCGGTGTGCCGGCGGGCATCGACATGGCGCTCTTCCTGGCTTCCTGGCGGCCCGCCTCGCCGGTGACGAGATCGCCCGCGGCATCCAACTCGCCGTCGAATACGACCGCACCCACCGTTGGACTCGGGCAACGCCGCGACGGTCGGCCCGGAACTCAAGTTCCTCGCCCTTCGGCTGCTCGCCGATTCGCAGCAGTAGCTCGTCCTGGGCTCGGAAGCGGTGAGGTCCCGTTCGTCGACGGTGGAGGTAGGGGGGTGGTGTTCGCGGAGGTTCTGGGGTGTTGTAAAGTTCTTCTTGTTGCGCGGTCCCGTCGTCTAGCGGCCTAGGACGCCGCCCTCTCAAGGCGGTAGCGCGGGTTCAAATCCCGTCGGGACTACCAGCAAGTGCCCCGCTCGCAGAATCTGC
>NZ_JBSFLZ010000125.1:0-20783 GCF_053599315.1 Saccharopolyspora sp. NPDC000995 | reverse complement strand
TGATCGCAACCCCACCCAGCTGCGCACCCGAGAAGTCCTTTAGCGAGCCGAGCAACCGCCCCATCGGAGTCCGCGCCCCCGCCACGATCACAGAATTGCCCACCACTGCCTCCCGGTGCGTCTTCGTCGACTACCACGTCATCGATGCGTCGCAGCACCATCATGGGCCCGCGGGCATGCCCGGACCATACCTGCGGTGACACCCGGTGCCGCCTGTGACGACCGCCATACGCGGCCCCGTCCGACAGGAAGGTTCCCTTCCTCGCGCCCGCCCGCCGACCGGCGACAGGAAGGTTCCCTTGCCTTCTCCCGCACCGCTGCGGTTGGTCAGCAGTTGCCGGTGTCGGTGGTGGTGTCGCAAAGGCTGGATTCCTCAGCCCAGGACAGCTTGGTGCGGGCGTTGGCGCCGAGCTCCCGGGAGGCCGACACGTCGGTGTCCGCGCCGGATTCGGCCTTCAGCCAGTACCGCACCTCGTACTTCTTGCCGCCTTTGGCGTAGGTGAAGACGTAGAAGGGCTCCGGGACCGGGGCGGGCCCGAAGTCGGGCGAGGTCCAGGCGTCTTCGCCCTGCGCCTTGCTCGGATCGACGTGCAGGCAGTCGTATTGGGTGCCCTCGTAGGTGCAGGTGTGCGGCTGCGCCCCGCCGTACCTGTTGACGCTGTCGTCCTTGGTCACGCCGTCGGCTTCCAACCGCTGGTAGATCGACTCGCAGGCGCCGGCGCCGCAGGCGTGCCAATCCTTCCAAGCGGCGGCGCGGGCGCTCGCGGCGGGCGATCCGCCGTTGATCGCGGCGCAGTACTTCTTGACCACGTACGGTGCCATCTTCTTCGCGGCACCGACCGAATCGATTGCGGTTGCGGCGGTTCCGTCGGCGCCGAGCCCGGCTGAGTCGAGCTGCCAGATGCCGACGCCGGGGTTGAAGAACAGGCCCTTCGCGCGCTGTTCCGGGTCGGCGAGGGAGGTTTGGTCGTCGTAGCGGGACAGGGTCATCGGCGACGGGGCTTCGCCGGATCCGGCCACTTCGGGCCAGGTCGTGGACAGCGTCAGGTTGGTAGCTGCCTGTGCGCTGATAGTGCAGTCCGCCGCTCCGGCTGCGGTCGCTGCGGCGGAACTCACCGCTTCGTACGTTTCGGCGCCGAACACCAGCGGCCCGGGCGCCACCCACGCCCGGTCTCGGCGCAGCTGGTCAGCCCTGGGGTTGTCGCCGCCTCCGCCGCTGTTCACGCCGTCGCCACCGGCGGCCAGCGCGGCGGGAACGCCGAGTCCGATGGTGAATCCGAGCGATGCCGCCAGGATCGTGATCTTGCGGCCCGGTCCACGTTGCCCGCTGACCATGTTCGCTCCTCTCGCGTAAATCAGCCACATACCGGTGCGTGGCAAGGTCACCCGACTCCGCTCCTTGGGGCAATTCGATCTCCCGGATTTGCCGGTATTCACTGGAACTGCGGCCGCGAGTTAGGCTGCCGCCATGCGAGCTGAATTGAGCAGTCTGGTCACGGCGGTGGACCACGTGGGCATCGCGGTAGCCGACCTGGACGCGGCCATCGCCTTCCAACGCGACACCTTCGGCCTGGAGGTCACCCACTCCGAGGTCAACGAGGAGCAGGGCGTTCACGAGGCGATGCTGCGCGCGCCCGGCGACACCACGGGTGCCACGCAGATCCAGCTACTCGCGCCGCTGCGTGAGGATTCGGCGATCGCGAAGTTCCTGGACCGCAACGGCCCCGGTCTGCAGCAACTCGCCTATCGGGTGACCGACATCGAGGCGGCCTCGGACGCAATCCGCGCCAAGGGGTTGCGGCTGCTCTACGAAGAACCGCGCCGAGGCACGGCGAACAGCCGCATCAACTTCGTGCACCCCAAGGATGCCAGCGGCGTCCTCGTCGAACTGGTCGAGGCCGCCGAAGTCCACTGAGGATGCCGTCAGGGCCGTGAGCGTTCTGGAGTTCCGAGTAGCCACGCTAAGTTAGGGTTTCCCCCTGTGGAGCGGCGCAGCCGCTTAGCGCTGGCTAAGCAACTTGCACCGACACGGCTCTCTCCGAGACCTCCTCGCGAGGACAGGTCCGACACGACGCAATTCGACATACGTGCGTCGGGGATCCCGGTGCCGAGAAGCCCTCTGAGGTTCCGCTACCAGCGCCGCCACGCAAGACGAGCCCGGAAACGGGCCTTATAACAAACCAAAAAGACTCACGGCTTATTTCATGTCACGCTGGGAGCAGCAACATGCGACGTTCGGCGATCTTCTCGACGGCCGCCCGGCTGTAGGCGAGCGGGAAGTACTTTCCGGTGCGCCAGGATTCGGTCAGATCCCGGTAATGCGGGTCATCCGAGTCGCCGGACTGGCCGGGGGTGTTGACCGCGATCGACGAGTCCCAGTTCCCCACGTCGAGGATCATCCGGAACGACGGGCCGGTGGTCTGCAGGAAGTCCTTGGTCCGGTAAGACGACTGGTTCACGGTGTCCGGCGAGCCGCCGCGTGGCAGCGGGCCGACGTTGAACCGGGCGGGATCGGACTCGTCGAACGCCCCCGACGCCGGGTGCCCGAAGAAGCTGTGGTGCAGCTCGCCCCACCTCCAGTTTCCGTCGCCGCGCCCCAGCAGTTCCTGCACCTCGGCGTAGGCGGAGCGCAGCGTGTCCAGCAGCAGCCGGTCGCGGGCCGCTGCGTCGGGAAGCCACCTGCCGGGCTTGTCCAACTCGCCCAGCAGCACCAACGTGTCGGCGTCCTCGATCACCTCGGCCGCCTTCGGCACTGCGGCGCGCACGAACCCCGGTCCGAGGTGCTTTGACAGCCACACCTCGAACAGCGCTGCGGCGTTCGAATCGGCGGCCTCCACGGCGTCCCACCCTCGCAGCAGGCGCAGCGCGCGGCGAAGATCGGACTCGCCGCTGTCCAGATTGGACAGCAGCGCGATCAGCACCCGGGCCGGGATGGACAGCTGGTCGTTTTGCAGCGCCGCGGAATCGGCCACGCTGTGCTTTTTCTGCCGCGATAGGACTTCGACGATCCGGTGGTGCCGGAACGGGTTGGTCCACTCGAACCCGAGGCCCTTGTCCTGGTACTCCGGCGGCAGGTTGAACTGGTTCGCGGTGGCGATGAACCCGGCGGCCGGGTTGAGCTGGCGCGGCAGGTCGTCACCGGAGTAGAAGCCGTTCCACTCGTAGCGGCCGTCGCCGGGCACCGGCAGCAGGCCGTCGTAGCCGACGCGCTTGGGCGCCAGGCCGCCCGGCACCCAACCGATGTTGCCCTTCACGTCGGCGTAGACCTGGTTCTCCGTGGGCGCACCCCAGTCGCGCATCGACTTGGTGAACTCGTCGAAGTTGCGGGCCCGCAGGTAGGAAACGCTGCCGAAGTACGGCGACATGCCGGGTTCCAGCCACCCCGTCCGCACCGCGTACGCCAGGTTCCGCTGCTCGTCCACGCGGATCACCGGCCCGTGCCTGGTGAAGGCCAGTTCGACGGTGCGCTCAGCCTCATCGCGCACGGCCACCTTCTCGCGCAGGGTCGTCATCGACTCCCACCCGTCGCGGTACCGGTAACGGGTGCGGTCGGCCGGGTCGAGCTGGTAGACATACAGGTCTTCCTGGTCCATCGGGAATATGGTGAGCCCGAACGCGATCGTCCCGTTGTGCCCGATGGAGATCCCCGGCAGCGCCGGCTCGCCCGCGCCGATGACGTCCAGGCCGGGGGCCGACAGGTGCGCGATGTAGCGCAGAGAGGGGGCTGAGTAGGCCCGGTGCGGGTCGTTGGCCAGGATGGGGCGTCCGGTGGCGGTCCGCTGCCCGCCGATCACCCAGTTGTTGCTGCCTTCGGTGGTCGCGTCGCGGAGCGCTCTGGTGATCGCGCCGTTGGTGAACTCGACCTCCTGGGTGGCCAGCTCGAAGACCTCGAGCACGTCCCCGGGCATCGCGCACGGGTCGAAGCCATCGGGCACGGTCGTCCGCCGATCGGGCTGCAGGCCCTGCCGGACTAGGTCGGCGTCCACCCCGGCAGTGCAGGCCACCTTGGCGCGCTTGACCTCGCTGGTCAGGTTTCGGGTGAGGCCGTGGCTGCGGATGCGCACCACGTCCTCCGGTTCCCACCGGGCGGGCACGTAGCCGAGGATGCCGAACTCGGGCGGCAGCTTCTCCGGGTGCTCGTCCAGCCAGTCCAGGTAGGCGTTGATCCCGGCGGTGAACTGCGTCGCAATGCGCTGCGCGTCCTTGGCGTAGCGCGCCCATTCCACGTCCATGTCGCCCCGGTAGAGGAACAACCTGGTGGCGCGGTCCTGCTCGACGTAGTCGGGTCCGAGCACCTCGGCGAGCTGCCCCAGGCCGCGGCGGCGCCACAGGTCGATCTGGAACAGTCGCTCCCGCGCGGCGTTGAAGCCCTGGGCGAGGAAGACGTCGTCCTCGCTGGTCGCGTAGAGGTGCGGGACGCCGTAGCGGTCCTCAATCAACTCCACCGGGGCTCGCAGCCCCCGCACTCGGTAGTGCGGGTCACCGGCGGCCGAGCCGCTGGTAGTCGCATCTGCCGCCGTCGCCATCACACCACCTCCGGCGATACCAGCAGCCGTCGCGACGAGCCCTTGCCGTCTGGAAAACCGAACCTGCCCAACACCCTCCACCACAACCTCCCGCATCGACCGACTGCAGGAGTTCTAGCGCGGGCAACGATCTTTCACAAGCGTGAAAGAACTTCAGGATTAGTTCAGTGGCGCCGCGAAAAACGAGCGCTGAGGCGGAAAATCAGGCGGGCTTGACCTTCCGCGGCCTACCGGCGCCCAACTCCAGCGCCCTCGCGATGAAGCTGATCTCACGGTCCAGCTCGTCGTCGTGCGCACCGTGCCGGGCCACCGAGTGCCGGTGGTTGATCACCCTGGCCAGCAGGACGGCGGCGGCGTCGATGTCGCAGCTGACCGGCCCCGCCGGCAGCGCCAGCTCGATCACCCGGCGGATCAGCTCCACCACCGTCCGGAACCGCCGCTGCAGCGCCTGCCGCACCGCGATGTGCGTGTCCGCCTCCCGCCACAGCAGGTGGCTGAGCAGCAACGACGACTCCAGCCGAGCGTCCAGCTCGCCAACCAGCCGGCGCAGGCTGCCCGCGACATCGCCGCGGACCGCCACACGATCGGATTCCACCAGGTCCTCGGGCAGCCGCTCCACCAGCACCGTCAGCAGGTCCTGCTTGCGACGGAAGTAGTAGTGGATCAGTCCTTTGGGGACCTCGGCCCGCTCGGCGATCCGGGAGGTGGGCGTGGCGTCGAAGCCGTGCTCGGCGAACAGCTCGCCAGCCGCGGCCAGGATGCGCTCCCGCGCGGACGCGCCGTGATCGCCCTGCGCCGCCTCGACGAGCTCGTCCGAAGTGGACGGCCGCTTGCGGGCGCCGCGATCACCCGGTGTCTGCGCCATGGATCCGACCTCCAACTTCCGGCCGGCTTCCACCGGGCGAGTTGACCAAAAGAAACGCGCGGCCCGGACGTTACCGCCGGACCGCGCTTGTGTCGCACTCGTGAGTGGTCGTGGTCGTTCGAGCGACCACCTAGTGCTGGCCGGCCACCCCGCGGTTTGCGGCGTTGGCCTCGGGCAGTGCGGCGGCACCGGCGATGACGGCCAGGACTCCGACGATCCAAGAAGTCCACGAGGCTCCCGTGAACATGCTGTAGCCGAGGACCCATGGCGAGATGAACAGCAGCACACCCAACAGCATGTGGCTATATTCGCTGGTCATCGACCCCGGCACGGCGAGCGACCACACGCTCGCGATCAGCAGCAGCGCGCCCAGCACGATCATCGCGGACATCGCCGACCCGTTCGTCGACGTCCACATCGTCGCGAGGATCAGGTAGGCGCCCAGCACCACTCCGGCCCAGTCCTGCCAGCGGATCCACGGTTTGACAGTCGAACCGCTCGACCTATCGGCCACGTCGATCACCTCCACTGCACCCGAAATTGCACCTCCATGGTCACTCTTGGTTGGCCAGCCGGTCAAGAGGCCGCTTCCCGCGATTTCGCCCTGTTCGCCTCTCCCGCCGACGGACTGGGATCCGTCCCCACGGGTGACCGTCGACACACCGCGGCGAAACCTCGTTCGGGCTGCTCGTCGGAGGGTTCCGCGCCGGGCGAGGAAAATCCGGCGGATAGGTGCCACACCTCCCACAACAACGCTGTCTTCCAGGTAACTTGGTTGCCATGGGCCTTGCCGACGACCGCGACTTGCTGCCACTGGGATCGGGATTCGACCTCGCTCGCAAGAACGGCTATGACCGCGCCCAGGTCGATGAGCACCTCGAGCGACTCGACGCCGACATCCGCATCCTCTCCGCGGATCGCGACGCCGCGGTCTCCCAGGCAGGGGATCTGTCGAAGCAGCTCGAATCGGCTCGGTCCGAGATCGAGAACCTGCGCGGCCAGGTCGAACGGCTCGCCAAGCCGCCGACCACGCTGGAAGGCCTCAGCGAGCGGCTGCAGCGGATGCTGCGGCTCGCCCAGGACGAGGCGAACGACATCCGGGGCCGCGCCGAGAACGACGCGGCCCAGATCCGCGCGCGCTCCGAGTCCGAGGCGACCAACCTCCGCAACCGCTACGAGCGGTTGATCTCCGAGGTCGACAGCCGGCGCAGCGAGATGGAGACCGAACACCGCTCGCTGATGGTCAAGGCCAAGGCCGAAGCAGGGCGGATCACCCGCGAGGCCGAGGAGAACCGCAAGCGCGGCGACCAGGAGTCCGAGGCCCGCCGGACCCAGGTCGAAGAGGACTTCGAGATCGCGATGGCCGCGCGCCGCAGCGAGTCCATGCGGACCCTCGCCGAGCAGGAGGCCACCAGCAAGGCCGAAGCCGAGCGCCGCGTCCGGGAAGCGACCGAAGAGGCCAACCGCCGCCTGCGAGAAGGCACCAACGAGGCGCACCGCCGGGTCCGCGAAGCCACCGACCAGGCGAACCGCCTGGTCGCCGATGCCACCACGAAGGCAGAGCAGCTCACCCGCGAATCCACCGAGGCAGCCCAGAAGCGCGAGCGGGAAAGCACGGAAGCGGCCCAGAAACTCACCCGCGAATCCACCGAGGCAGCCCAGAAGCGCGAGCGGGAAAGCATCGAGGCCTCGCAGAAGCGCGAACGCGAGAGCACCAAGGCCGCGGAGAAGCGGATCCGGGAGAGCGAGGCGGAAGCCGAGCGGCTAGTCCGCGAAGCGACGGAGAAGTCCGAGCGGATGGTCCGCGAAGCGACGGAGAAGTCCGAGCGGATGGTCCGCGAAGCGACGGAGAAGTCCGAGCGGATGGTCCGCGAGTGCACCGAAGAGGCGACTCGCCTCATTGACGAAGCAACCCGCGAGAGCAAGCGCCTAGTCGCGGCGGCCCGCGAGGACTCGCAGCGCCGTCTCCGCGCGACCACCGAGGAAGTCCAGCGCCGCCTCGCCAAGGCCGACAAGCAGGTCCACTCCCTGACGGAACTGCGCGAATCGGTGGCGAAGAAGCTCCGCGACGCCGCCGAGATGCTCGGCCAGACGACGCCCCTCCTGGAACGCCTCGCTCAGGAGGACTCCGAAGAGGACAAACTTCAGGCAGCGGCGGCGGAAGCCCGCGAACAAGCCCGCAAGGACGCCGAATCCGCCCTCACCCGAGACTCCTCCGACGACTCGGCGAAGCCGGGCAACGCAGCGAAGCCAGGCGAGGCGACGAAGTCGCCGCAGGCCGCAGCCGCCAAGCAGGGTGAGCCGCAGCCCGCGAAGCAGGCGAAGCCGAAGGGGCAGGGCGGCAAGCCGTCGGGCGGCGGCGAAGCCGTCGACGACGGGCCGACGGAGCAGATCCACCGGGACACGGCCCGCGGCCATGGCTCGCACGACGAGCCGACGCGCCGCATCCAGCTGCCGGTGCCGGACGGCAAGGGCCCACAGCGCTCTCACAGCGCCACCCGCATCGACGCCACCAACCAGCAGCGCCGCTGACCGCAGCTTCTGGCGAACCGCCAAGACCTTCGCGAACTAATGGCCCGCTCGCCCTTGATCACTGGACGTACCGGCGCTGGCCCGCGGCGCAGACTTGCACCTGACACGGTGTCAGGTCTTAAACCGGGGTGTCATGTTCAGCATTGGAGATTTTGCCAGGCACGGACGGGTGTCGGTCCGGAAGTTGCGCCAACACGACGCCACCGGACTGCTCCGGCCCGCCCAAGTCAACCGGTCGACCGGGCACCGGGCCGACGCGATCGGCCAGTTGACCCGGCTCAACCGGGTCATCGCGCTGAAGGAACTGGGTTTCAGCCTTCAGCAGGTGCAGCAGATCCTCAACGCGGACCTCACCGCCGAGCAGCTGCGCGGCATGCTCCGGTTGCGGCAAGCCGAGCTCGAAAAGAAGATCGTGGCCGACACCGCCCGATTGGCGCATGTCCAGGCGCGGCTCCGGGTGATCGAGACGGAGGGCATCATGTCCAGGACGAAGTGGCGATCAAGGCGATCCCGGCGGTGCGGGTGGCCGAGCTGTCCGGCACCGCGAAGACGATGGATCCGCAGTCGATCAGTTCGGTGATTCGCGGCCTCTACGATGAGCTGTGCGCGGCGCTGGAGCGTGCCGGGGTGACGCCGGTCGGCCCCGCCACCGCGTACTACGAGGACGGCGCGGACAACGAGAGCGTGATCGTGCACGCCGGGCTGCCGGTCAACGTCGAGCCGGACCCCGCCTTCGACTTCGCGGTGGTAGACCTGCCAGCGGCGGAGAAGGCGGCGACGATCGTGCACCGGGGTTCGATGGACGACTGCGTGCCCGCGTACTAGGCGCTGGCCCGCCGGATCGAGGACAGCGGACATCGGACTCTGGGCACGAAACCGACCCGGCAGGGATGGTGACCGAGATCCAGGAGCCCATCGTCACTGACTGACGTTCTTCCTGGTCAATACCGGTGTTCGGCATCGCCGGGGACCTTTCGCGTCACTACGGGCAAGGACGGTTGTGGCCGTTTTCGCGGCCTGCACCAACGGAAAGGACCAAGGTCAGTGGCGGACCAGGAGTTCCCAACCGGTGATGACGACAGGCGGCGGTCCGGCGCGTACTTCGTGCTGCCCAGCGAAACGGCCGAGCAGCTCAAGCGATCCGAAGCGGACGCCAAGAAATCGCCTGATCGCAGCGTCGGGCGGGATGCCCGACCACCGGGCAAGAACTAGCGGCCGCGATGCGGGGCCCGGCTGCGCCTGCATCGCTCAGCCAAGCCGGGAAAGCCAGGGGCGGACGGCTTCGGCGAATGCGTCCGGCGACTCGATCGACGGCAGGTGCCCAGCACCGGGTAGCGTCACGAGCTCGCCTCCGGACAGCGCGCCCGCGAGTTCGCCCGCGCTATCCGGCGGCGTCAGGCTGTCCTCCTCACCGACGACCACCAGCGCCGGGCCGGTATAGGACCGGAGGGTTTCAACACTGTCTGGGCGTCCCGCCATCGCCCGCTGCGCCCAGGCGACACCATCCGCGGGCTGGGCATCGACCAGGTCTCGGACGCTGGCGACGACCTCTGGCCGTCGTTCGCGCGTCGTGCTTCCCAGCAGGTTCGGCAGGGTGCTATCTGCGAGCCAGCCACCGGTGCCCTCGCGTTCCGCTCGATCCGCGAGCTTCATGCGGTTGGCGCGCTGCTCGTCGTTGTCGGCGACGGCCTTGGTGTCGACGAGCAGCAGGCCCGTGACCCGCTGCGGCGCGGCCCGCAGCACTGCCATCGCGACGTAGCCGCCCATCGAGCATCCGCCCAGGACGACCTGCGGGAGCTCCAGCCGGTCTAGTAGGGCCAGGATGTCGGCGGCCGCGAGGTCGAGGCTCGGGTGCTCGGCCGTGCGGCGGTTCTTCCCCGGCTCCGCCAGGCTCCGCGCCGGCGAACCGTCCAGCGCGCTCTCGCCGAGCCCCCGCTGGTCCGGGGTGATCACCCGCAACTGGTCGTCCAAGAGGCCCCGGACCGGATTCCACATCCGCGCGTCCAGTGGGAACGCGTGCAGCAGCACCAGCGGCGTTCCGGCTCCCGATTCGATGTAGTGCACGGGCCCCATCCTGCCGGACCACTTCGGCGAAGGCGCCGCAACAGGCCGGGCCGCCGGATGCAGCATGGGAACCTTCCTGTCACTGCCCGCCGCCGGGCTCCCTTAGGTGGCTGCTAGAGGCCCAGGACCGAGCGCCGTCGCCGAGTGCAACCAGCGCGTCAGCGAGCTGACCGCCGCGGCGAAGGCCGCCACCTGGCGTGCACTACGACAGACCGTCGTCGCGGACGCTCGCGGCCGGACTTTCCAACGGCGGCTAGCTGGTGCGCTGGCAGCTGGAACCGGCCATGGCTCTACGACGGCGGGATCGACTGGGAAGGACCACTTTGGACGCAGCGGGACAACCTGCTGACCTTCCTGCCGGCAGCACTGCGCGCCTACCCTGCCGGGGACCAATCGGCGATCCTGGCGGCAGGTTTTCGCGCCGGGCTCGCAGCTCCTTGGGACTATTCACCACCTCGTCTACTGAGACCTGACGCAGCGGATCTACCATGAGGAGGTCGATCCGGGCTACGACGGCGACACCGGCTGGCCGGCATCCCGTTCTGCGCCAGCGGGACCGAGGGCTACGACGCGGACTACGACTACGCCGAACGGCCCGCCGAGGTGCATCGTGCGGTCAAGCGGATCGCGCTCACCGGCCGGATCGGCAAGCCGCTGACCACCCTGCACGTGACTCAACACGCTGCTGCCGATCAGCCGGGATTCCGACGTCACCGAACCGATCAGCACCGCGTTCAACCCGGCCGACTTCGGCAGCCCCAGCGGACCGGTGACGTAGACCAGGATGAACGCGGTGAGCACGTATTACGACACGTTCTCGGCCATCCGCGAACCGATGGTGACCAGCACCTGACGCCAGCGCGACCGGAACACCTCGACCACCGGGACGTCCTGCTTTCCTCGCGCTGCTCGGCTTTGGCCTGCGCGGCCAGAAAAACCGGCGACTCGCTGACCGCGAGCCCTATCCACAGGCCGATCACCACCAGCGCGCCGGAGAGCAGGAACGGAATCCGCCAGCCCCAAGCCAGAAACGCCTCGTCGGACTGCGTCGCGGCGAGCACCGCGGTGGCCAGCAGGTTCCCACCAGGTGCCCCGCCCTGCGGCCAGAACGCCCACAGGCCGCGGCGCCGGTCGTCGCCGTGCTCGGACACGATCAGCACCGCACCACCCCACTCACCTCCCAGCGCGAAGCCCTGGACCAGCCGCAACAGCTGAGCAGCAGCGGCGCGGCCACGCCCACCGCGGCGTAGGTGGGCAGCAACCCCATCGCGCAGGTGGAACCGCCCATCAGCAGCAGGCTGAGCACCAGCAGTTTCTTCCGCCCGATCCGGTCGCCGAAGTGCCCGAACACCAGCCCCCCAACGGCCGGGCGAGGAACCCGGTGGCGTAGGTGGTGAACGCCTGCAGGGTGCCGGTCAGCGGATCCTCTTGGGGGGAAGAACAGGTGGTTGAAAACCAGCGCGACGGCCGAACCGAAACGGAAGAAGTCGTACCACTCGATGGTTGTGCCTATCAGGCTGGCGCCGACGACCCGCGCGATCGAGCCCTTCTGGTTGCTGGCCAAGAAACACTCCTTTGTGTCTGGGCCGGATCAGGCGGCGGCCCAACCGCCGTCCATCGGTACGGAAGCGCCGGTTAGGTGTGCCGCGTGGTCCCCGCAGAGCCAGCGCACGAGCTCGGCGACCCGATCGGGATCGATCAGCCGCTTGAACGCGGCGCGCTGCAGCAGAATCCGCTCGACGACCTCTGACTCGTCGAGCCCGTGCGCGGCGGCCTGCCCGGTGATCTGATCGCGCACCAACGGCGTGTCGACGTAGCCAGGATTAACGCAGTTGCTGGTCACGCCGTGCTCAGCGCCCTCCAGGGCGACCACTTTGGACAGTCCTTCGAGCGCATGCTTCGCGGCGACACCGGCTTTGAACTGGCTGGCCCGCAGGCCGTGAACGCTGGAGACGTGCACGGTCCGCCCCCAACCCCGGGAGTACATGTGCGGCAGCACCTTGCGGGCCAGCAGGAACAAGGCGGTCACCATCACCTGCCGCATGCGGACGAAGGTCTCCGGCGGGAACTCGGGCAGCACGGCAACGTGCTGGAAACCCGCGTTTGACCAGGACGTCGACCTCGACCGGAAGCACGTAGGCGACGTCGCTCCTGGTCAGCTGCAGCACCCATCACGCGATCTCCTCGGGCTGCCCTCTCGTCCAGGGTTGCTGCGGCATACCCGACGACAGGACGTCGGCGTCCTCGGCGGCGAACGCTCACCCGGTCACCTGACAGATGCCGGTGTTGCCGCTGGTGATCACAGCCTTGCTGCCGTTGTCGTTCATGCCGACCGACGCTAGGGCATTGACACCAGAGTCAAGGTCAAGCCGACGCGAGCAAGGGAACCTTCCTGCCACCCCGCTCCGGAAAGCCGGAAAATCGGGTGCTCGGTCATCGAGCGGACGGCTAGCGTGGGGCGGGTGCTCCAACCGGAAGAGATCCGGCCCCGTCGGCTGGTTCTCCGCCGCATCCGGGCCCGCCGATACCGATGCCTTCGCCGCGGTGCACTCCGCGCACCTGAGGCCTACCCGTACGACTCCCGGTTCCGGCAAACTCGGGAACAGGCCCACGAACTCCTCGAATGGTTCCGCCGGCATTAAGTGGACGACGGCATCGGCTACTGGACGATCCGGCTCGCGAAGTCCGGGGAAGTTAGCGGGTTCGGCGAGTGCGGCACGGCGTTGAGGAAGGCGAGCCGGTGGCGGACCGCGCCTACCGATTCTGGCCGAGCGCGTGGGGCAACGGCTACGCGCCGGAAACGGCCGAGGCGGCCGTGCGGCGGGCGAGCCGGCACCGCCCCGATCGGCCCGTGCTGATCGTGACGGATGCGGACAACACGCCCTCGGTGCGGGTCACCGAGAAGGTCGGGTTCGTGCGCCACCTGGAGCGGCTCAGCGACGGCCATCCGGAGCTGGTGTTCCGGCTACCGGCTCAGCACCTGAGCCCATGACGTGCGCAAGGGAACCTTCCTGTCACCCGTCGACCGCGGCGGTCAGGAGTCGATGATGGTGACCTGGCGGGTTTCCGACGGACCGTCCCAGGTGCGCGGCAGCGGCGTCGGCACGTCCGGCGCCACGACCCGCACGATCGCGTCCAGCGCGGCCTCGGCCTTGCCGACCCACAGGTGTTTGGTGTCCGGGAAGCCGATTACCTCGGCGTGCGGGATCGCCGCGAACCGTCGGCGCGCCTCCTCCGGGCGCAGGTAGTCGTCGAACTCCGGGATCAGCGCGTGCACCGGCTTGCCCGATTCGGCCCAGGCCGCCAAGTGTTCCTCGGTGCTCCAGCGCAGCGGCGGGGAGATCAGCACCGCGCCCTTGACCAGCGGGTCCAGGCCGTGCACCAGCGTCAGGTCGGTGCCGAATGACCAGCCGACCAGCCACACGTTCGGCAGGTCGTGGAACTCGGCGAACTCCAGCGCCGCGGCCACGTCGAACCGCTCGCTGTTGCCGCCGTCGAAGCTGCCCTCGCTGCGCCCCGCCTCGCTGACTGTGCCGCGCGTGTTGAACCGCAGTACTGCGAGGTCGGCGAGCGCCGGTAACCGGAACGCCGCCTTGCGGTAGATGTGCGAATCCATCATGCCGCCGTGGGTGGGCAGCGGGTGCAGGCAGATCAGCGTCGCCCGCGGCGGCCGGGACTCCGGCAGGGCCAGCTCACCGATCAGCTTCAGCCCGTCGGCCGTGTGCAGTGTGATCTGTTCGCGGTGGCCCGGCAGCATCGTGTTGGCGCGGATCTCGGTGCTCATCGCCCCGATCCTGCCACGAACAAGTGGCAGATATGGTGTGACGTGCTACGACCAGCGCCGCGTCGGCCCGCGCCGACCGCGCGCGTTCCAGCACCCGTTGTGCCAGTGGCGCCGTTCCGCGACACCGCCCTGCTCCGCTTCCGGCCAGGCCACCACGTGCGCGATGCCGGGTTCGATCTCGTGGTCGCAGCCCGGGCACCGATAGACCTTCGTGGCCTGCGCGGCCGGCACGGTGCGCACCATCCAGTCACCGTCAGGCCCGTGTTCGACACGGGACATGCCGAACGCGGTGCCCATCGCACGGTGGCTTGTGTCCTGGGTCAGGCCCTTGGGGCGCTGCGGTCGGTTACGTCGAGGCACGTCCGCAACGGTAACGGCCCGGCTACGGCGCGGATGTCGGCAGGTGCGGCCAGGCCTGCCCGGCCATGCCGCGGGCGTACTCGCACGCATCGATGCCGGTCATACCCGGAACGGCCACGACCAGCATCGCCACCTCGACACCACCTGCGGCGGGGTCGCCGAACGGGAGGTGCCCGGTTTCCGCGGAACACAGCGGAACCTGTGGATCATCGCCTACGATGCTGAGCACGGTGCGACGGTCCGCGATCGATTCCTCGACGGCGGCGCCGTGCAGGACTTTCGGCGGATCACCGGCGCTGTGCAGTAGCTGGACCCGCGGCGAATCGGCCTCCTGCGCACCCCACATGCACTGGTGCCGGGCCGGGCTCGGCTGC
This sequence comes from Saccharopolyspora sp. NPDC000995, assembly GCF_053599315.1. NCBI lineage: Bacteria > Bacillati > Actinomycetota > Actinomycetes > Pseudonocardiales > Pseudonocardiaceae > Saccharopolyspora > Saccharopolyspora sp. NPDC000995. The sequence continues at coordinate 6,278 of NZ_JBSFLZ010000125.1, read as the reverse complement.
GGTTGCGCCTTTTCCAGCCCGGGAATCTGCTGCACGACAGCGGAATCCAGCAGCGTGCACGGATCCACCATGGCGAGCGAGTTCGCCGCGAACGCCCGGTGCCCAACCTGGTGCTGTTCGAGCGCGTCGACCGCAGCGTCGGCCCCGGCCTGGGCGATCGCGCAGAGCCCGGAGGCCGGGTCGCCGACCAGCAGATCGGCGCTGACCTGCATAGCGATGTTGTCGGCGAAAAGGATCTGCCGGGTGCAGTGCCCGGGCAGCGGCGCGTCCTGCACGATCCGCAGCGGCCCGCGCTGGACGACCGGGCTGCCCTGCCGGTTCGGGACGGTGCCGACGAGTTCCCCGATAGCGAGCTGAATCAGCGAGCCGTCGTTCGGCTTCACGTGCAGCAGGCAGTAGTCCAGCGACACCGTTGCTGCGTTCTCGGTCTGCCCCAACCCCTGCAGCGCGGCCGGATCGGCCAGCGTGCAGGGGTCCACTGTGCGCAGATCGCCGAGTTCAGCTCGGGCCGTGCCCGCATCGCTTTGCTGGCTGCCGGACTGGCTGGGCGGTGGGGTCTCCGGCGTGCACCCCGCCACCAGCAGCGCAAGGAGGAGCAGCAGCGGCATGCCTCGGTGGCGGAGAAGCGACATCAACTCACCCTAACCGCGCCCGCGCCCCAACAGCCAGCGACACCGCTGCCGACGCGAGCAAGGGAACCTTCCTGTCATCCGAGACGCCGGTGGCTCGTCGCGAGCAAGGGAACCTTTCTTTCATCCAACGCCCGAGCCGAAGCGAAAAAAGGGAACCTCCCCGCCGGTGCGCGGCAGGAAGGTTCCTTGCTCCGTCCGGGAGCCGGCTACTCGTCGAAGTTGCGGTTGGCGAGGTCGAGGATGCGCTCGATCGCTTGGCGCGCATCCGGTCCGTTGGCGTGCAGGACGATCTGGTCGCCCTTGCGAGCGCCCAGGCCCATGACTCCAAGCACGCTGGAAGCGTCGGCTTCCTTGTCGCCCAACGAGATCGTGACGTTCGCCTGCAACCCGGTCAGGCCCCGGGCCAGCAGCGCCGCCGGGCGGGCGTGCAGGCCGACTTCGTTGGCCAGCTCCAGTTCCTGGCGGACTTCCTCCTCCGCCGTCGGCGCGCCCGGTTCGGCGAGCTCGCCGCCTTCGGCTGCCGCCTCGGCGGCTCGTGCGACTCCCCGCATGTCGCCGCCGCCTTGCGCCGCGACGGCCGCGGCGACCGCGCCCTCCACCAGCGGCGCGTCAACGACGAGCGCGGTGCTCGGACCTCCCAGCGATTCCACGGCGAGTTCGGCGAGCATCTGCGCGCTGCCCAGGTCGTAGAGCACGACGGCACCGGCACCGGTGTTGGCGTCCGAGAGGGCGGCGGACACCTGCTCGAAGTCCGTGCCGATGTTGCCGTCCGGCAGTCCGCCGGCGGGCATTACCCGCACGTCGGGCGCCATCTGCCGGGCGAGTTCGACGACACCTTCGGCGAGGCGGGCGCTGTGCGAGACGATGACCAGTCCGACGTTCATGAGCGGGACCTCGTGGTTTCGGCGAATGCGGACAGCAGCAGCGCAGTCGAGCGCGCGCCTGGGTCGATGTGCCCGGCACTGCGCTCTCCGAGGTATGACGCGCGTCCCTTGCGGGCCACCAGCGGTTCGGTCGCCTGGGCTCCCTGGTGTGCGGCTTCGGCGGCGACGGCCAGCACTTTCGCCGCGCTCTCGCCGGATTCCGCGGCGCTCTTGGCAGCTTCCACCGCCGGCGAGAGGGCGTCGACCATCGTCTTGTCGCCGACGGCCGCCCGGCCCCGGGCGACGACGCCTTCCATCCCGGCCTGCAGCGCCTTGGCGATCGCCGTGCCGTCAAGCTCCTCGGCTGCGCCGACCGCAGCCGCCGCGCGCAGGAACGCCGTGCCGTACAGCGGTCCGGACGCGCCGCCGACGGTGGAGATCAGCACGGTGGCGGCCAGCTTCAGCACGGCGCCCGGCGTCTCCGGCGCCACCGTGTCCACTTTGGACACAATAGAGCGGAAGCCGCGGTCCATGTTCTCCCCGTGGTCGGCGTCGCCGATCACCCGGTCCAGCTGGATCAGCTCGTCGCGGTGCTCGGCGACGGTGGCCGCGCCCGCGCGCAGCGCGACGACCACATCGTGTGCAGTGCAACCCATCCCGCGTTCTCCCTCACCAGTGCAGCGCGGCGGTGTGCACCGGCGCGTCCCAGAGCTCGGTCAGCTCGTCGTCCAGCTTCAGCAGCGTCAGGCTCATGCCCTGCATCTCCAGGCTGGTGATGTACGACCCGACCAGGCGGTGCCGGACGTGGATGCCGCGCTCGGCCAGCAACCGCTCGGCGATTCCGTGCGCCAGGTAGAGCTCCAACAGCGGGGTACCGCCCATCGAGTTGGTGAACAGGAGAACGTCGTCCCCGGAAGCGAACGGCAGGTCCTCGACGATCGGGTCCAGCAGCCGCCGGACGATGTCGTCCGCCGAGGCCAGCGGCACCCGAGCCCGGCCTGGCTCGCCGTGGATGCCGATGCCGATCTCCATCTCGTCCGCGGCGAGGTCGAAGCTCGGTTGGCCGACGTGCGGCACGGTCGGCGCGTTCACCGCCATGCCCATCGAGCGCACCTGCGACACGACCCGATTGGCCAGCTCTTCGCACCTGTCCAGGTCCGTGCCGCGCTCGGCGGCAGCGCCGACGATCTTCTCCACCAGGATCGTGCCGCCCACACCGCGCCGACCCGCGGTGTGCGTGGAGTCCTTCACGGCCACGTCGTCGTCGACGATCACGCTGCGGACCTCGACGCCGTCCATCCCGGCCAGCTCGGCGGCGGTCTCGAAGTTGAGCACGTCACCGGTGTAGTTCTTCACGACCAGCAGCACGCCCGCGCCGCCGTTGGTCTCGTCGATCGCCGCCTGCACCGCATCCGGGGTGGGTGAGGTGAAAACCGGGCCCGGCACCGCCGCCGAAAGCATCCCCGGCCCGACGAACCCGCCGTGCAGCGGCTCGTGCCCGGAGCCGCCGCCGGAAACCACCGCGACCTTGCCGGACACTGGGGCGTCCGCGCGCACGATCACCGCGGGATCGGTGCGGACGCGGAGCAGGTCCGGATGCGCGGCGGCCATCCCGCGCAGCGACTCGGCGACCACGTCCGCCGGATCGTTGATGATCTTCTTCACCCGCTGGCCTCCTTGTCTGCCGCACCGACGCCGGGCGCCGATCGACTAGCCGTCAACTCCGCACCCAACGCCCGGTCGCGGGGTGCGAGAGCAAGGGAACCTTCCTGTCAGCCACAGCGCAAGCCCAGGCGAAACGCCGAGTCGATCAGGCGGAGTGGATCAGCGCCCGCGTACCAGCCGCATCAGCCGCACCACGCGCCGGACGGTGCCCTTGGACCGGCCGAAGCTCATCGGGTTCAGCGGGAGCCGGTACCGGAGCCGGGTCACCGACTGCGGCCGGGCGAACTCGCGCAACCCGTCCGCGCCGTGGACCCGACCGAACCCGGAGTCGCCGACCCCGCCGAACGGCAGCGACGCCACACCGGCGAAGGCGATCACAGAGTTCACCGCGACCATCCCGGTGCGCAGCTGCCGCGCCAGCTCCACGCCCCGGGCTCGCGAGAACACCGACGCACCCAGGCCGTAGCGGGAGTTGTTGGCACAGGCCACGCCCTCGTCGGCGTCGCGAACCCGCTGCACCACGATGGTCGGCCCGAAGGTCTCCTCGGTGACCGCGGTGGAGTCCTCCGGCACGTCGGTGAGCACCACGGGCTCGACGAACGGGGGACGCACCGAATGCTCGCCACCCACCACGGCCCGGCCTCCGCGCTGCAGCGCGTCGTCGATGTGGCCGCGGATGATGTCGACTTGGGAGGGCATCGTGATCGGGCCGAAGTTGGCACCCGGCTCGCCGCCCGGACGCAGCTTCCCGGCCCGCTCGGCGATCATCTCCAGGAGACGGTCCGCGACGGCGTCGACGACGTAGACCCGCTCCACGCCGATGCAGGCCTGCCCGGCGTTGGACATCGCGCCCCACACGGCCGCATCGGCGGCAGCGGCCAGGTCGGCGTCCGCGTCGACGATCAAGGCGTCCTTGCCGCCGCACTCCATCAGCACCGGGACCAGGTTCTCCGCGCAGGACGTCATCACCCGCTTCCCGGTGGCGGTCGAACCCGTGAAGGCAACCTTGTTCACCCCGGAGGCGCAGAGCGCCGCGCCGGTCTCGCCAAACCCGGTGACCAGCTGGAAGACCGGGTGCTCGGGCACCGCCTCGGCGAAGCTGTCCACCAACCACTGGCCGACGCCGGGCGTGAGCTCGCTGGGCTTGAACACCACGGCGTTGCCCGCAGCCAGCGCGTAGGCGATCGAGCCCATCGGCGTGAACGCCGGGTAGTTCCACGGGCCGATCACGCCGATCACGCCGTACGGCAGGTATTCGACGGTCGCGGTCTGGTTCGCCATCAGGACGCCGGAGGAGACCTTCCGGCGGCGCAACACCTTCTCGGCGTGGCCCGCCGCCCAGTGCAGGTGGTCGATCACCAGGACCAGTTCCAGCCTGGCGTCGTCGAGCGGCTTGCCGGTCTCCGCGCAGATGACGGCCGCCAACTCGTCGACGCGTTTGGAGAGCAACTTCCGCCACGCGTCGAGCCGCTGCTTGCGCCCGGCGAAGCCGAGCTCAGCCCACCCCGGCTCGGCCTCGCGCGCCGCAGCCACCCGCGCACCAACCTCCGCCGCGTCGTGGATCGGGTGACGCCCCACCATCTCACCGGTGCGGGGGTCGATCGATTCGAACGTCGGTGACTCTTCGGTCGTCCCGTTGGGCATCTCGACGCTGCCACGGGCGGTCTGGGTCATCGCCTGCCTCCCCACCTTTACGTCGGTCGTTGTCATCGTGCAGCCTACGAAATTTTGGTGTCGGACCGGGACCGTCATGCGGTCGGCAGTTTGGCCCGCACCCGTTTCGCCAGATTGGTCGCATTCGCGCAGGGGTTCATCGAGGTCCGGCCCATGTTCATGATCTCTATCTGCACGAACTCGCTCTCGCCCGCCGCGTTGGCGTTCTTGCGGTGCTCCCACTCGACCGCGCAGGTCGGCGGATCGGAGCTGCCGGGCACCACGAAGCCCGGCACGCCGGTGAGGTCCACCGGCGGCAGCGTGCTGCTCTTCAAGGCACCCACCCCGAAGTTGATGGTCACCATCACGGAGTTTTCCGCCGACCATTCGCAGGAGTAGAGCCCTTCCCCACCGGCCGAATTCGCCGGGCTGCCCATCGTCGCCTCGCGGATCGCGGCCGGGTCGAGGATCTCGCACGGGTCGAACCCGGCCAACCCACCCGACGTGCGGGGGCTAACCGGCGGTTTCGTCCGCACGACGTCGACGACGTCGGTCAGGATCTGCACGGCGGGCGAGCAAACGTCCGCCTGCTCGCTGCTCAGCTGGATCTCCAGACCGCGCGGCTCGGCGAACTGCTCGGCGTCGGCGCCGGCGTACGCCACGGACGCGAAGCAGGAGCCCGAACCGTTGTCGTTGATGGCGGCGGGGAGCCCGCCGATGCGGTGCGCCCCGACGTCGGACACCTTCTCATCGAAGTAGAGGGTGACATTGAACGATTTGCCGTTGCGGTCCTTCATGTAGTTCGAGCAGGTCCCGAGGCCGTCCGGGGTGAATTCCGGGGTTGGTGCGCCGAACCTGCCGAGGTCGATCGCCTGCAACGTCGCGCACACGTCCACCCCGCGCAGCCGGTCCGGCGCGAAGGCCTGGTCCAGCAGCCCGGGCTTGTTCAGCTCGAACTTCGACACCTCGACGGTCCGCCGGGCCGAGGTCGACTTGCCGTCCGCGGCGCAGCCCGCCGCTGCGAGCGTGGTGAGCGCGGTGAGCAGCGCGGCGATCAAGGTCACTGGTCGGGGCACGGCGATCACACTATCTAGCTGATCGGCCATCGTGGACGGGAACCTGCGGATCCGCCGGAACGCGGACGGCGCCTGCACCCGGGTATGCGGACGCCATCACGGCGGGTGTTCGCGCCTATTCCTCGAACGCCCCGGCCTCGTCGGGCACGACGATGGGGCGCAGTCGCGCCCAGGCCACGAACACCACCGCGAAAACGATCATTCCGATGCCGGTCCAGAGGTTGATGTTCACCCCGGCGGACTTGTCGATCTCGGCATGCGGCTGCACAACGCCCACGATGGTGAGCACGACGCCGTAGATGCCGAACAGCAGCGCGATTATCGTCCGGATGTCGAAGGCGCCAGCGGTGCCCGAGCTTTTCGCCATGTCAGTTCCTCGTGTCAGTTCC
>NZ_JBSFLZ010000124.1:0-20829 GCF_053599315.1 Saccharopolyspora sp. NPDC000995 | reverse complement strand
GTCGTTGCTGGTGCGCAGGCTGGGGCAGGCCATGTTGGTGCCCGCGCTCGCGCCCATGTAAGGCGTGCCGCCGCGGACGGCTTCGAGGCGTGATCCAATGTGACCGGTACAGGGTCTAAGAAAAAATGTCCGGCCAGATCGTCGTCCCGGTCGTGGTGGCCCGCAGCGAGAGCCTGCTCAACGACGAGGTGCTGGCCAAGCCGAGTACCCCGCTGCTCGACAACAACAACAACCTGGTCAAGGTCTGACCCAACGCTGCCGAGGAGCCGGTGTTCAACCGCGTTGAACACCGGATTCTCGCATTGTTCGCGGACGGTTCACGGACCCCGGAACCTCGTGGCGAGGGACCCGATCGGAGGTCCGCCGACCGTAGGATGGGGGTGTGGAAAACGGTCGACGGGGCAAGGACCTCCGGATCGGCGATCCCGAGCGGGAGAGCGCGATGCGGCTGCTCGGCGAACACTTCTCCGCCGGACGCCTCGACGTCCACGAATACGACGAGCGCTGCCAGCAGGTCGCAACCGCCCGGTTCCGCTCCGAACTGAACGCGCTGTTCGAGGACCTGCCCGAGCCGCGGCCGGGTGCCCAGCCGCAGCAGACGCCCGCCACCCGAACGGCGATGCCCCCAGCCGCCGGGAAGATCGTTCTGGCCATCTGCGCGGCCGTCCTGGTCATCTTCCTGGTCGTGGTCGCCCGGCAATTGGCCCCGATCCTGCTGATCCCGCTGATCGCCGTCTTCTGGCTCTCCTGGCGCCGTTGATCGACGCCTACCGTCACGATCGACCACGTTTCGTTACGGTGAGGTCATGCACAGCTCGCGGATCACCGGGGCGGGACGGCTGAGCGCACTGCTCGCCGTCGGCACGCTCACCCTCACCGGGTGTGGCATGTGGCAGGCAGAGCGGACATCGGACACCGCAGCCCCGCTGCCGCCGCCACTGCCTACGACGAGCGCTCCCCCGCCGCCACGGCCCTTCGAGCTCGCCCTCGATGGGGTGGACCCGTGCCGGCTGCTCACCGCCAACCAGCGCAACCAGCTCGGTTTCGACCGGGCGCCGCTGCCCGGCGCCGAGGTCGGCTTCGGCGACGCGGCCACCTGCAGCTACCGCAACACCACGGCGAAAGTGGGCGCCAGGTTGGCGTTGATCACTACCGAGAGCATGGGGGTGTGGACCGACGACACCGCGCAAGTGGAGGCCTCGCCCGTGGTGATCGGCGGCTTCCCGGCGCTGGTGATCAAAACGCCGGGACTGGACCTGTCCTGCAACGTCGCGGTGGACGTCGCCGAAGGCCAGCACCTCGACGTCCTCTACCGCGACGACGGGGGCCAGCCGCCACCACCGGTCGACCAGCTGTGCGCCGGGGCCCGGCGGGTCGCCGAAGACGCCCTGGCGAGCCTGGCCGCACCGGAACCGTCCTCGACGAAACCGTCCGCGCCCCAGACCACCAAGCCGCAGTAACACACGACACCATAACCCGCTCGGATCAACAATTTCGCCGTAATTGACTCCACGGAGTGACACTGGACGCCCATCCGGACCTCTGACGTTCACGCTGAGCAACCACCAGAGTGATACTCACCGCGTATGGAGCACTCCCCAGCGTGATGATTGCTGACTACAGTGTTCGGCGGACGTTTAGTAGCTTGAGCGCTCGGGTCCCCGCATTCGCCGGGTGCCCGCGAACACCCGGCCAGGGCCACGCCGCCCTGGACCTCCCGGGCGTTCAGGCACAAGGGCCCGCACCCGCCACCTGGGCCCTTACCTGTGGGAGGGGAAAACGTGCCGCTCACTGCTCCGTGGGGCGACAGCTCGACCGAAGCCCTGCCCGGAACGTCGGGGGGCTCGGTGCAAGTCGAGCCCGCCTCCATTCCGAGGCTGGTGAACGCGCTGCAGGAATCGCTGGATGCGGTCGGCCTGCAGATCGAGCACGCCATCACCGAACTGCGCATCCGGCCCTGGGCCGGCGATCCGATCAGCACCGACGCGGCCGAGGAGTTCAACCGGCGCTCCGTCGGCGGCGACGACGACGCGCTGACCGCGCTGTGCGGTTACCGCGACCAACTGCAGGCTGCCGCCGAGTCGCTGCGGCTCGCCAGCCGGCAGTACGAACGGATCGACGGCGACAGCGCTGCGGGCATCGGCGGAGGTTGCTGATCCCGATGAGCGATCACCGTTGGCAGGGATACCGCCACCCCGAGCTGTTCGCGCAGATCAACGAGGGCCCCGGGCCCGACGGCTCGATCGACAGCGTCCGGCGGTGGGGCGAACTCACCCGCGTGCTGAGCGATATCGACGCCGGGCTGGCCGCTGCCGTGTCGGCGGCGATGGCTGGTTGGCAGGGCATCGCCGCGGACAGCGCCCACGACGGGCTGCGCCCGCTGGGCAACTGGGCGGCCCAAGCCCAGCAAGCCAGCACCGTGATGCGGGACCGGGCCGAGCAGCAGGCGGAGTTCATCAGCAAGGCCCGCCAAGACATGCCGCCTCCAGTGCAGATCACCACCGAGGAACCGAGCACCGCGGAAACGCTGCTCACGCACCTCTTCGGCGGGCAAACCGACTACGAGCTGCAGGAAGCCAAGCAGCACGCCGCCGAACAGCGGGCCTTCGACGTGATGCGCACGTACGAGGCTTCGACACAGGCCAACACCACATCGCTGGCGTCGTTCACCCAGCCACCCCAGGTGGTGGTCGACGCCCCGATCAGCGGCGACGTCTCCGCCAGGCAGCAGAACGTGACCATCAGCTGGGGCGCCACCTCGGTGCCCGCGGCGCGAGTTCCCTCGACGCCGAAGACACTTTCCGCGCGGGTCCCCGAGCAGCGACCGGGGCGGCGGGGTGTCGGCGGATCGTCACGCGGCGGTGACGGGCGCTCTCCGGGCAAATGGGCGCGCAAGGACCGCGACGACGCGGTGGACCAGAAGGTGACCGAAAAGGTCGGCCGCCAAGGCGGGTTCTTCGACGAGCCGCAGACGTTGTCCCGCCCGGTGATCGGCGGCGAGCCCGGACAATGACGGTCACCGACACCGGCCGCCAGCTCCACCTGTCTGCACTGGAGTTCGACGTGCTCATCGAGCACCTCGGATTGGAGACCATGCCACTGGTCCTCAAGATCCCGTCACCCGGGCGCACCCACAGCGAACGCGCGAAACTGGTGGAATCGGCGTGGCGATCGCTGGGCTCCCGCGAACTCGGCCGTCCGACCAGGCTCGATCCGGAACTCGAATGGATGCTGCGGCTGCTAGCCCGCCCCTGCCGCGAGGTCGACGGGCGGATCTGGTTGCGGCGCAGCGTTCGGGTGCTCGCGGCCTCCGATGCGGAATCCGAGCACGCGGTGCTGGTCGTGAAGGACGGGGACACCTTCGGCCTGCGGCTGGCAGCGGCGAGCGGGCTGCCGCGAGAAGCGGTTTCGGTGCTGCCGACGCTCCCGCCTGGCCCCGGCCGTTCGGTGTCAGTGCGCAGCGGCGATCTCGACGGCGCTGCCGCGGATGCGGGCGACAACGTCGAGCAGCTGCAAAGTGCGTTGCAGCGCCGGGGAATCCGCCCGGACGACGCCGAGATCCTGATGAGCATGGCCGCCGGGGTCGACGCGCGCGGACAGTTCGGCGCCGCCGCCCGCAACCGGTTCGGTCGCCGGGTCCGAGCCGGTCGGGTCATCGGCTTCTTCGACACCGCGCACGGCCGGTACGCCCAGCTGCGGCGGGAGTCGCCATCCGGCGAAATGTGGAGCACCGTCGCACCGGTCGACACCCGCCGCCTGATCGGGCACGTCAATGAGCTGCTCGCCGAGGTGACCGCAGAGCCGTGACCCACGGAACGGCCTGTTTTGCGTTTCACCGAAAGGAAAAGCACGGCCCGCGCCTGTTGGGCACCGACCGCGCCGCAGCACCGAAGATGCCTATACCACCGGTTCGACGATGCGCTCCCGCGCCTCCGGGGCCGCCGAGCGCTTCGCGTCGGCCGCCTGGTCGTCGGGCTGCGTCTGCGAATCCCGCTCCGCCTCGACCCTCTTGGCGTACACCTCGACCTCGCGGGCCACGCGCGCGTCGTCCCAGCCGAGCACCTCGGCCATCAACCGCGCGACCGGTTCGGCGCATTCCACGCCGCGGTGCGCGTATTCGATGGAGATCCGGGTGCGCCGGGTCAGCACATCCTCCAGGTGCAGCGCGCCTTCGTGGCTGCACGCGTAGACAACCTCGGTCTGCAGGTAGTTCGGCGCAGTCGGGATCGGCTTGAGCAGCTCGGGCCGCTCCTCGCCGAGGGCGAGCACGTCGTGGATCTCCGAACCGTAGCGGTCCAGCAGGTGCCGGATGCGGTACGGGTGCAACCCGTGCGCGGCGGCCAACTGGTCGGCCTGGTTGATCAGCGCGTGGTACCCGTCGGCGCCGAGCAGCGGCACACGGTCGGTGATCGACGACGCCATCCGCCCAGTGATGTCCGGCGCGACGGCATCCACGGCGTCGGCCGCCATGACGCGGTACGTCGTATACTTGCCGCCGGCGATAGCCACCAGCCCGGGCGCGACCCGCGCGACCGCGTGTTCCCTGGATAGCTTCGAGGTTTCCTCACTCTCCCCTGCCAGAAGCGGCCGCAGCCCGGCGTAAACGCCTTCGATGTCGTTGTGGGTCAGCGGCGTCGCCAACACCGAGTTGACGTGCTCCAGCAGGTAGTCGATGTCCTTCTTGGTGGCCGCCGGGTGTGCCAGGTCGAGGTGCCAGTCGGTGTCGGTGGTGCCGACGATCCAGTGGTTGCCCCACGGGATGACGAACAGCACCGACTTCTCGGTGCGCAGGATGATGCCCGACTCGGCCACGATGCGGTCGCGGGGCACCACGATGTGCACACCCTTGCTGGCCCGGACCCGGAAGCGCCCGCGCCCGCCGGAGAGCTTCTGCAGCTCGTCGGTCCACACCCCGGTCGCGTTGATCACGGCCTGCGTGCGGACCTCGACCTCTTCGCCGGACTCCACATCGCGCACCCGGACCCCGGCGATCCGGTCGGCCTCCCGCAGGAAACCGGTGACCTGGGTGGACGTCGTGACCACGGCGCCGTAGCGGGCGGCGGTGCGGCCCACCATCATGGTGTGCCGCGCGTCGTCGGCCTGGGCGTCGTAGTAGCGGATGCCGCCGATCATCGCGTTGCGCTTCAGCGCCGGCACCATCCGCAGCGCGCCGGCGCGCGTGAGGTGCTTCTGCCCCGGCACGGACCGGGCGCCGCCCATCGTGTCGTAGAGGAACAGGCCCGCGGCGGTGTAGGGGCGCTCCCAGAACCGGTGGGTCAGCGGGTACAGGAACGGGACCGGCTTCACGAGATGCGGCGCGATCAGGGTGAGCATCAGCTCCCGTTCCCGGAGGGCCTCCCGGACCAGCGAGAACTCCAACTGCTCCAGGTAGCGGAGTCCGCCGTGGAACAGCTTGCTGGAGCGGCTGGAAGTACCTGCCGCCAGGTCACGGGCCTCCACCAGCGCCACCCGCAGCCCGCGGGTGGCCGCGTCCAGCGCCGCACCCGCACCGACCACGCCGCCGCCGATCACCACTGCGTCGAACTCGTCCGAACCGAGCCGCCGCCAGTTCTCCGCCCGCTCGGCGGGCCCCAACGTGCCCTTCAACCGGCTCTCGGTTTCGATTTTGTCCTTGGCCACCAGGCGTCCTCCTCGCTCGAATCGCGTCCCACCGCTGACCACCCCGCCGACGCGGAACCCGGACTCGGCGCCAGTCCCGACTGCGGTGGACATCATGCCTGACCTGCACCCTTCGCGCCCGGTTCGGCACCCCGCGCATTTCCTGCCTGCTCGACCTGCGCACCGCGGTCGCGCAGGACCTCGATATCGGCGCGCGTCGTCTGCGAATCCACGATCACGACGCCGAAGTCCTCGACCGCAGCGACCGCGTGCAACGCTCGCCGGCGGAACTTGGTGTGGTCGACGTAGAGCACCCGCCGCCGCGCCGAGGCCAGCATGGCCTTCTTGATCTGCACCATTTCCTGCTGCGGGTAACAGCAGATCCCGTCGGTCACGGCGGAGACCGACATGATCGCCAGGTCGACGCGCAGGTTCCGCAACGCGTCCAGGGCCATCCCGCCGACGAACGCGTCGGCCCACGGCAGGTAGTCGCCGCCCACGCAGATCAGGCTGATGCCCGCAACCCCGGCCAATTCGCCGAACACCCCGCGGTGATTGGTGACGACGGTCAACGGCGCGCGTTCCGGCAGCAGCCGGGCCAGGTACACGCCGGTCGTCGAATCGTCGAGCACCAGCGCCTGCCCCGGCTCGATCAGTTCCGCCGCGGCCCGGGCGATCTCTTCCTTCTCCGCGGTGTTCTGCTGCAAACGGTATTCCGACGCGGCCTCGTAAAGCAGCGAAGAAGCCGCCGAAACATAGCCTCGGTTGCGGTGCACCAGGCCCTGCGATTCGAGGTCGGCGAGATCCCGGTACACCGTCATCGCGCTAGCCCCGACGGCCTCGACGAGATCGTCGATCCGCATGTTGCCTTCCGCCATGACCAGTTCGGTGATCTTGTGCCGCCGGTCCTGCTGCTTCCCTGACGGGCGTCGACCGGACATCGTCGTCCACCTCAAATCCCTTGTCATCGCGTCTGCGACGACCCCCGCGCGGTCCGGCGCGGCCCGAAGTCACCCCGATGCCATCATATTAACTGATGAAAAACACCGTGGGATGGGTCTTGCAACGTTTTTTTTCACATGCTTAGTGTGACCTGGCAAGCGCAACGGTTCCTGGGGAACGCCCGAGGTGAGGGGCACCCTTGGGCGGGTGAACCGCTCAAGGCCGTTCCTCACCTCGCCACCCCTCGATCAAGATCACCGATCACGGTTCGGGCTCCGCTAATACCAGCCGATACACACGACTAGGCGGTACAGACCAACCTGTTGCCTACGAGTGGCGGCATGCATGGACACGTGTTGCTATGCGGCAGTACCGTCCCGACTCACTCCATCTCGGACAGTCACGAAACCCGCCTGTGCCAACGGCGGCATTGAGAGGGGAACGGCAGAATGAGTCTTGGTGAGATCTTCCTCTGGGAGATGATGGGGACGGCAATACTCACGCTGTTAGGTTGCGGCGTCGTAGCGAACACCGTGCTGCGTAACAACCGCGGCTACGAAGGCGGTTTCCTGCTCGTCAACTTCGGTTGGGGTTTCGCGGTTTTCGCGGGCGCGAGCGTTGCGGCGCCGTCCAACGCGCACATCAACCCGGCGGTGACGCTCGGGCTCGCGGCCAACGGCCAAGTCCCGTGGTCGGAAGTTCCCGTCTACATCATCGCGCAGCTCGTTGGCGGCACGATGGGCGCGATTCTGTGCTGGGCCGCCTACAAGCTGCAGTTCGACACCCACGACGACCCGGCGAACACCCTCGGCGTCTTCGCCACCAGACCGACCGTGCCGAACGCGCCGTGGAACCTAATCACCGAGATCATCGGCACGTTCGTGCTGGTCTTCTGGATCATCCTCAGTCCGCAGGCGGGTGTCGGCGAAACGCCCGGCGTGCCGTCGTTCGGCAACGCGGCGCTCGGTTACGCCGCGGTCGCCTTCATCGTGATCGGCATCGGGAACTCGCTCGGCGGACCGACCGGGTACGCCATCAACCCCGCACGCGACCTCGGGCCGCGCATCGCCTACGCGATCCTGCCGATCCGCGGCAAGGGCTCCGCCGGCTGGGGCTACTCCTGGATTCCGATCGCCGGTCCGATCATCGGTGGCGTGCTGGCCGGCCTGTTGGCGCTGGCACTGCCCATCAGCTGACCCAACGCCACACTCAGGAAGGTAGGACGAAAATGGCCTCGTACGTCGCCGCCATCGATCAAGGAACCACATCGACGCGGTGCATGATCTTCGACCACTCCGGCCGAGTCGTGACCGTCGACCAGATGGAGCACCGGCAGATCTTCCCCAAAGCCGGCTGGGTCGAGCACGACCCGAACGAGATCTGGCAGAACACCCGGCAAGTCTGCGCGGGCGCGCTGGCCAAAGCCGACCTGGTGTCCTCGGACATCGCGGCCTGCGGCATCACCAACCAGCGGGAAACCACCGTGGTTTGGGAGAAGGCCACCGGCAAGCCGGTCTACAACGCGATCGTCTGGCAGGACACCCGCACCGACGAGATCGTCAACTCCCTGGCATCCGGCGAAGGCGGCCAAAACCGGTACCAGAGCAAGACCGGCCTACCGCTGGCGACCTACTTCTCCGGCCCCAAGGTGAAGTGGATCCTGGACAATGTGGACGGTGCCCGGGAGCGCGCCGAGAAGGGCGAGCTGCTGTTCGGCAACATGGACACCTGGGTGCTGTGGAACAGCACCGGCGGTCCGGACGGCGGCCTGCACATCACCGATCCGACGAACGCCTCCCGAACTTTGCTGATGGACCTGGAGCGGCTCGAATGGGACGCCGGCATCTGCGCCGAGCTCGGGCTGCCGATGACGATGCTGCCGGAGATCCGGTCCTCATCGGAGGTGTACGGGAAGTTCCGGGAACGCGGTGTATTCGCGCGAATCCCGATCGCCGGCATCCTCGGCGACCAGCAGGCCGCCACCTTCGGGCAAGCCTGCCTGTCACCCGGTGAGGCCAAGAACACCTACGGCACCGGCAACTTCGTGCTGCTCAACACCGGGACCGAGCGGGTGATCAGCCAGAACGGGCTGCTGACCACAGTCGGCTACAAGATCGGCAGCAACGACACGGTGTACTGCCTTGAGGGTTCCATCGCGGTCACCGGGTCGCTCGTGCAGTGGCTGCGAGACAACCTCGGCATCATCGCCACCGCCCCGGAGATCGAACAACTCGCCCGCAGCGTCGACGACAACGGTGGCGCGTACTTCGTGCCCGCGTTCTCCGGGTTGTTCGCCCCGCACTGGCGCTCCGACGCGCGCGGCGCGATCGTCGGCCTGACCCGGTACGTCAACCGCGGCCACCTGGCCCGCGCGGTGCTGGAGGCCACGGCGTTCCAGACCCGCGAGGTGATCGAGGCCATGAACGCCGACTCCGGCGTGCCGTTGAAGTCACTGAAGGTCGACGGCGGCATGGTGGTCAACGAGCTGCTGATGCAGTTCCAGGCCGACATCCTCGGCGTCCCGGTGATCCGCCCGGTGGTCGCCGAGACCACCGCGCTCGGCGCGGCCTACGCGGCGGGCCTCGCGGTCGGCTTCTGGACCAGCGAGGAGGACATCCGCTCGAACTGGGCCAAAGACAAGCAGTGGGATCCGCAGATGCCGACAGAGCTCCGCGAAAAGCAGTACCACCAGTGGCAGAAAGCTGTTACGAAGACCTTCGACTGGGTGTCCTAAAGACCTACTGCTGCGGTGAATCTACGACAAGCTCGGGCTGCCATACCGGAATGATCGCGATCCCGGCGCGCCCGAAGCGTCGTGGCGGCGGCGTGATCTGGACCTTGCGAATGAGTCGCGAGAGCAGGTCACGTCGCCGTGTTACTGGGAGCGTGTCCCATTCCTCGATCAGACCCCGTGCAATGGTTCGTGCAGGTTCGGGATCGTCGCTTTTGGCTTGTTGTCCGGCGTGGCGAGCCGTTCAGCTGCCGACTACTGCTCGTGTAGCACTTCGGCGCGTGTCTGGTCGTACTCTTCTTCGGTCATTCGCTCGGCGATCAGGTGCCGCCGCAGCGCTGCGAGCTGCTTCACGATGCGGTCGAGCTCGTGTTGCGATTCCTCAGCGGCAGCGCGTGTGGTGAGCTGCAACCGCTCGGCCTGACGGGCACTTTCAGCCGCTGCGCCGATGTCGTCGGCTAGCTCAGTGAGCCACTCCTTTACGGCGTTGACGGCACGGTGTTCGAAATGGTCACCATCCGAACACCGCCGGTGCCGGTGCTTCTCCAGCAGATTAGGTGCACATACGGTCGTTCACGACTGCCGGTTCGATCACGTCGCGTCATCGCGGCCTTGCAGTCTCCGCACTGGACCAAGCCCGACAAGGTGTAGCGGGCGACGATTCGCCTGGGGTGCTGCTCGCCGCGTTTCAACCGAGTTTGCTTGTACTGCTCCCACTCCTGCTTCCTGTTGACGGCTGGGTGCGCGCCAGGACCCACCGCATCTGCGGAAACGGCGCGGTGATCTTGTTGCCGTCGGCATCAACAGGTACCCGCCTGAGGAGCCCGGCCCCGCACCCGGTGTCGGGTATGTCGCGAACGGTCTTGGCGTTCCATGGCTTCCCTCGATCGTTGGGAATACCGCGGCGGTTGAGCTCACGGGCGATACCCGGACCGCCGCTGCCACTGAGGTAGACGCGGTACATCCATGCAAGCGTCTCGGCCTGCTCGGGGTTGATCTCTTATCGTTCCTCCTCCCTTTTCCGTGTATCCAGTGGTAGCCGAAGCGCTTGCCACCAACGGCCGGTAGGCCGAGCGACCGACGGCGGGCGTGCGCATCCGTCCACTGCTCGCCTTCCTGGTTCGAGTCGAACGTTGCGGCGGCGAACATTCGGCCGAACTTTCCGAAACTTCACCAATGTGTGGGGCGAACCCGTCCGGTTCGCAGCAACGGCGACTGGCCCGCCTTCCGGGTCGCCGGCACCCGAATCCTCGACGCCGACCCGCTGGTGTTCACCACCACCTATCAGGACTCCACCCGGCGCCGTGGTCTGGGACTCCGAACAGTACGGCGTCTGGGACCAATCCTTGTCCTGGAGCTGACACCTGTGCCCATCCAGCACGTCACCGCCGGGGCGAAAGCCCTTGCCAACGAGCAAACTCCTTGATCGACCAGTGCAACGCCACAACCGACAAGGCCAACTCCAACGCCGCGGAGATCAACGACCTCAACACCACGGCCAGCGACCACGGCGCCCGCATCGCCGTACTGGAAGTCGCGCCGGCGCCCACCGCCTGGCTCATCGACGCGCTCGGCGACGCCGGGCCCACGCTCGTCGTGCCGCTCGTGCTCGGCGCGGTCTAGGCCCTGCTGCGATGGGCCGAACCGCGGCTGCCCGCACCGATCGCGCGGGTGCTGCTCGGCTCGGCCCGCCCGCCGACCTACACCCCGCCGGGCTCCGCGAACGCCCCCGCGGGGCGGCACCGCGCCGCCTGAACCAGCGCCCCCGCGCCCTTGACCGGACGCGGGGAAGCTTTCGTCGTTTTCAGCCGTCAATGTCCGTTTCGCTAACGACATTTTGGACATTACACGCTTGCGGCCTCGCTGACATGCGGTTACGTCGAGAGGGTGAAGTTTGTAACGAATGTTCATGTTTGGCGTACATGCGTGTGGAACCCGGCGGTAAACCGGGGACTCGCCTACTCAGCCTTGAAAGGACCGCAAGAATCCCATGTCACAGATGGCCGATTTGAGCATTCCGTCCGCATCGCCCGCGCAGCCGCGCAACGGCTTCGGAACCACAGGCTTCGTCCTGGGTCTGGTCGGCCTGATCTTCTCTTTCATCCCGCTGATCGGCGTCATCGCCTGGCCGCTGGTGATCCTGGGGCTAATCTTCGGCATCCTCGGCATCAACCGCGCCAACAAGGGAGCCGCGACCAATAAGGGCCTGGCGATCACCGGCACTGTCCTGTCGGCGATCGGCTTGGTGGTCTGCATCCTCTGGGCCGCGGCGTTCGGTTCGGCCGCCAACGACATCAACCGGAACATGCAGCAGTTCGACCAGCAGCTCAATCAGGGGCAGCCCGCAGTGCCGCAGACCGGCAATTCCCCGGCCGACGACGCCGCAGCGCAGACGCGCACAGTGGTCTACGAGGTGACTGGCTCCGGCAAAGCGCTCAGCATCACCTACACCACCGATGGCATGACGTCCATGGAGCAGCAGCAGAACGCCGCATTGCCGTTCAGCAAGGAGATCAGCATGCCTGCCGAGGCATTCCAGGTGTTTTCGGTGTCCGCCCAGAACTCTGGGAGCGGCACGATCTCCTGCAAGATCACCGTTGACGGCAAGGTGCTCAAAGAAGCCTCCAGCAACGGCCAGTACAGCGTCGTGATGTGCAACGGCGACGTCAAAAACTGGTGACGACACCTGATGACCTATGTGGTTGTCAGTAGATCACGCAGACGCTCGGCTGGGGTTCTCCAGCCGAGCGTTTTCTTATAGTCGATCTTGCGACCATTGTCATGGATCCGCACGTGCCCTTGCTTGCGCCACAGCCGCGATCCCAGTCCTGCGCGGTGCGCACGTGAACACCCACCTGCGCGGCAGCAGCACGCCGCGACACACCCGATACACGAAGGCGCTCGTAGGCCGGACGCCCCGGGTGCCCGGCAGGACCGGCCTTTCCCTGCTCTCGGATGCCGGCCTTGCGCGCCCACCCGTAGGCCGTGTTCCGGTTCACTCCCACCGCACGGGCAGCGGCCAGAATGCTGCCCGACTCCCGGTCGAGCACCTCGAAGAACCGAACCCTCAACTCCTCAGAAACCACGATCCCCGCAACTCCCCGAATCCAGGGTGTTGCGAGGATCGCTAGAACCCGCCCTTCACTGGTGCGGGGGCGCGTTCGTCGTTTGCCCAGACGCCGCTACTGGGGAAGCCTCGATTCAACCTGTCGAGCAACCTTTTCCGCTTCTCCACAGGGGTCAGGAATATCGTTCTTCGTGATGCCGCTTACCTTGATCTGAACGACCCCACCGCGCCTGCGTCAACCAGGACAGAGCACATACCGCGGCCGGAGGATCCAGCCCGCGACGGCGTGGGCGGCGGTGCGCCCGTTGAGGTTGAACTTTTCGTAGCTGTCCCACTTGCCGTCGGTCTGGTACTTGTCGACGGTCTCCTGCTCGTTCTTGTACAAGGTGACGAGCCGGTCTTCTCCCTCATACGAGCAACCCGGCTCGAAGCTAAATTGCTCGACTTTCTCCCCGTGCCCTCCGACCCCCGCAGCACTCAAGTCCGCCGAGGTGAACAACGCACACGGGTCGAAGTCCTTAAGCCCAGGGGCTCCCGCATTGGCACTGGTGGTGGGCTCCCCGCCACCGGGCTGGCCACCTGGAGCCTTCCCGGGAGAGCAGGCGGCTAGGCCGAGCAACGCCATGGAAGCTACCGAGATCAACAAGCAGTAACGCCGGGTCACTGGATACCTCGCTGTAGATCCTGGGCGATCTGGTCGTCGGTAGCAAGGTAGTCCTTGGCAGCAGCCCGGAAGGCATCCGCCTGTTCCTGAAGAACTTCCTGCATCTGCTGAATCAGCGCGACGGCGCCAGCCTCACCATGGTTAGCCTTGTCCATAAACCGCTGCGTCAGCTGCTGGCCGTCCGGGTAGTTGCCCAGCCCAGACACCTGAGCGATCTGGTCCGCGTCACGTACCAGCTTGGCCAGTTCCCGAATCTCGTCTTCAACGCGTTTGGCGGCTTTCTCAGCTACCTCGGGGGTAAGCGACAAATTGCCCGCGCTCACCTGCTGGTTAACTATTGGTCTTTTGGCGGATGGCGTTCAGTCCCTCCGCCGCCGCCTGGAACCCACCCTGAGTCATGACTGCCTCTATCCCTGGCTTGTCGACCAACGAGGGGGATGCTAGCGATCAACCAGCGCCGGCGGAGGTGGTTTCGGACACGCCGAGGCGAGCCTCGTTGGCATGGCCGACGGGGTCCGAGCGTGGTGTCGGCGGGGGGCACCAGCCGGGAGTGTTGGCCGATGCTCCCGCCAAGCTCTACAACTCCTGAAGTCCGACAAGGCGATGGCGCAACGTCCACCGATGGGACGCCATGAAATCGAGGGCGCCGAACGGCAACCCGGCCTCGGCTGGTGGCAGCAGCCGCGTTTCTACGAGCGCAAGGTCGTCGGCTAGGTCGCCGCGCATCACCACCGGTGCGCGCAGCCGATGCCGGCCACCCGGCTCGTCCTCGGCGGCAGGCGCGACCGCCGGGCGGCACAACCTGTACTCGGAACCATTCTCGAGGGGTTGCTGCGCCGCCTTTCACCGTCGGTGCTCTTGCGGCAGACCAGCGGCACCAGCCGACCATAGGCCACACCTGCGAACTGCGCGACGTTGACGAGCGCCACGCCAAGAGGCTGCGGCGTCTGGCCAACCTAGGGGTGTCGACCAAACACCGCAGCCCATGGACCAGCCATCGACCTGCGAAATCGGCGGCTCGGTTTCGGACCGCGAACGTCACTCGCGTGCCTCCACGCTAAACACGGCAGCGTTTCAGACAAATGCCGTTTGGCATATGCCACCCGTTCGAGTGAAAGAAGCCATCGCCCACCACGCGTCATCGACCGGTTACTCCCGCGGCACGGACGAACTGGCCCCGAACCACGTCACACCTCGCGCCGCCGATACGCCTTGTTCCGTTCTGGGTCAGGGGACGACCTGGACCTCGTCGCCTGGGTTCAAGGTGTCGAAGAACCGCTTCGCCGCCGTCGTGGAGAGGTGCACGCAGCCGTTGGACTGGGCTCGCAGGCTGCCCTCATGGAAGGCGACGCCGGTGTAGGTGAAGAACACCGAATTCGGCATCGGCGCGTTGTTGAACTCGCTGCTGCGGTGGTCGGCGTCTTTCCACTGCACCCGGAAGACACCGGTCGGGGTCTCCGATCCCGGCTTGCCGCTGGTGATCGGGACCGGGCCATAGCTGGTGGTCCCGTTGTTTTGGAGCCAGGCCTGCTTGGTCGACAGGCTCACGCACGCCTTGGCGCTTGCCCGGCACGGACTCGGACTGCCGCCCGTGGCCTGCGCGGTGACGACTCCGCCCGCGAGCACACCGCCGACGACCAGGGCCGCCACGGTGAGCGCCGGCGCTTTTCTGATACCCATCTTCTCCTCATGCCTTCGCGCATCGCTTTGCCTCCCCGACGACGCCACACACCGATGCAGCGCCCAATCCGCGAACGGGTCACGCCACGCCCGAGCGAGCGCTCCAGGGGAAGCATGCGTTTTCTCGATTGCCTTTATGCACTGGGAAAAACATCGAATCGACATCGAGTGACAAACGCCACTCTCGGTACTTGCCACCGCGGGTTTCGCACGGTACACGGCCGCGCACCCGACGTGACCGAACCGCGTTCGCCCCCCACGAACACCTCGGGTCAAACCGTTCTCGAATCGGCGAAACCGAACGGCGCCACTTTTCGTCGATCAAGCCAGGCAGGGCGCATCGGGCTTGATCGACTCGACTCCCAGGATCCCGATTGCCTGAAACTTTCAGATTCTGAGGATTTGTCTGAGTCTAGGCGGGACCGGATTGTGCGGGTTCCGCCCGGATCGGCGCGCGTGGAAGCAAGTGGATGAGGACCGGACCGGGAAAGCGGCTGCTGCGCTGTTGTTGCCGGGAACCCTCGCGTGCGGTGTCCCCGCAAGCGGGTTGCCGGAATCCCCGAGCTGTCCACCAACGACGACTGGGTCGAACCGGCCGTCCCGCTGCCGACGGGAACCGTGCTGAACAAGTACTCCGGCGGCTTCGGCATGTCGGCGGCTGGCAGAGCGAGCAGATGGCGCCGCCCGGCATCGAGCCCGTCGTTGTCGAGGAAAGCCTGTTCAGCGAGATCGGGAGACAAACGGCGAGATCAAGGACTTCGTCGGCAATCAGGTGCTCGCCGCTTGGAGGGACGGCGACGAGGACAAAGAGATCGTGGCGGTGCACGATGCCGCGACCGGCCGGGTCGAGGCGAAGGTGGACTGCTCCGTGGACGTCAGCAGCGGCCTGAGTTTCGATGTGCCGAGTACGAGACGGGCGACGCCCGCATCGTCCTCTCCCCCAGCGAGCAGCATCTGTCCACCGACGGGGCGGTGTTCGACCTGAAGTCCGGCAAGGCGACCTGCGCCGACGAAAGCGACAACACCAAGGACATCAAGCTGGTCTCCGTCGGAGACGACGGCCTCGCCTACGGCTGGGCCGACGGCGAAAGCGACGAGGACCCGGTGACCCCGGTCGCGGTCACCATGCAGGGCAGCAAGCCGCTGCCCGTGGGCACGCGGATCCCGGACGCGGTGGTCGACGGGGTCGGCGTTTTCGCGCTGGATTCCAGCCATGACACCGCTCGTCTCGTGGTGCTCATCCAGAAGGGCCGAGCCGCCGAACACCTCGGCTTGGACGTTGTGGCCGGGTGGTGCCTGCCGAATCGCACCACCCGGCTCATGGCACCGCCGCGCGCCGGTCGAGGGGCGACTCGTCGCGGCAGGGCGGTGTGGCATTTCCGGCTTCGGGAAGTCCGGCGATCGTTCTCCAGGACCACCGGCCTTGGAGATCTCGCCAACGTCGCACCGGTGGTCGCGCCGGACGAAATCGTTGCTGTCCCGGCAGATCGACTAGCGCGGCGCGTTGCTCGCCGCCAGCATGTCAGCCAGCACTCGTGATCTGGCTTCGTCGTTGTGCTCATCGGGGCGCCAGGTGCAGGCGATATCGAATGCCCGGACTCGCCCGGTGCCCACCATTCGACGGACTGCGTCGAGCACCGCCCAGTAGCTCGGTCCCCCTGCGACCGGGAAGCTCATGCCGGGCAGGTCGGTGGCGTTGATCAGGTCCAGGTCGATGTGCAGGACGAGCGGCCCGTCCGGGAGGGCCGCCTCGGAGATCTCGCCAACGTCGCACCGGAAGATTTCAGCCGTCGCCAGGTACTCGGCCCCGGATTGGTCGAGTTCACGGGCGTCCACCAGCAATGCGCGGCTCTCCGGCAGAGGGCGGAGCTCGAGCCCGTCCGCGATCAGCTCGGGGCGGTAGCCGGCCGCGATCCGCAGCGGCATTCCGCCCACGCGACCGGATTCCGTGGTCTCCAGGGTCTGCACGTCGCCGTACGCGTCGAACCAGACGATCGACGCATCGGTCCCCGTCCGCTGCAGCCCGGCGACAACGGCGAGGGAAACCATGCAGTCCCCGGACACCACGGCCGGAACCTCACCTCGGTCGACGGCAACAAGCTACCTCGTCCGCGACGGCGGGGTACAGCACTCCGAGGCGCTGCCACACGTCGCCGTCGGGCAGCGGCAGCTCCACTGCCGTGACGTCGGGCGGCAGCGGAAGACCGGGCTCCGGCAGTCGCTCATCGAGGTGGTAAGCCACCGAAACAATCGCCATGGCCAGAGATTAAGGGTTCCCGGGCAAAATCGGCGACCGGTTTTCCGTTCCGTATCAACGGAAGTCGTTGGCGTGGTCGACGGCCCACTGGGCAAAGGTGCGCGCGGGACGCCCGGTCACCTGCTCGACCGTCCGCACCGGCACCTCCGGGTTCTGCGCGCTCTGCTGCCGGTAGGAGAGCAGCGAGTCCGCGACGCCCGCCGGAACGCCGTCGGCGACCCAGCGGGCGCGGGCTTGCTCAGCAGTCTCCTCCTCAAGCTTGATCTCCCGGCCGATCGCGGCGCCGATCGCCTGCACCTGCTCGCCCACCGTGATGGATTCCGGCCCGCTCAGCGGGTAGGCCACCCCTGAGTGCCCCTCCTCCAGTAGGGCCGTCACCGCCACTGCCGCGATGTCGTCCTCGTGGATCGGCGTCTGCCGCGCATCGCCGTACGGCTCGCGGACGACGCCTTCGGCGCGGATCGATTTGGCCCAGGCCAGGGCGTTCGTCGAGAACGGGCCGGGCCGGAGGTAGGTCCACTCGAAGCCGCCCGCCGCCACCGCCTCTTCGAGCACGCGGTGTCGCTCGCCGATCGGATTGCGGTCGGTGAACTCCACCGCCTTCGAGGACAGCAGCGCGATACGTCGGACGCCGGCTGCCCTCGCCTGCTCGACGAACGTCCCGGCGCCTTCGGGCACCGGGAACAGGAAGACGCGGTCGACCCCGGCAAGCGCCTTCGCCAGCACATCCGGCTCGGTGAGGCCGCCACCGACGACCTCGACACCGCCAGGCAGCCCGGCCGTTTCCGGCCGCCTGGTCAGCGCCCGCACCGGCGCTCCGGCCGCCAGCAGACGATCGACCACACGACGGCCTACGTTCCCGGTCGCGCCACTCACCAACACGGTCATGGAGAATCCTCTCAGCTCACTGAATGATCATCTCCACGCTAGGACCTCCAGCGCACTCGAAGTCAATCGAGCGAGCGGTTCGTTCCCGATGTCGGCTTCGAGCCGCTATCAGGTGGGTAGTGGCAGGCCAGGCCGGAGCAGTCCTGCTGCGATCAGGTCGCGCCACAAGTCCGCCGGCACCGATCGATCGAACAGTTCGGCGTTGTCCCGGACCTCCTCGGCCGACCGGGCCCCCACCACGACACTCGCGACCGCAGGATGTTCTGCGGCGAAGGCCATCGCAACCTGCGGGACGCTCACGCCGTGGCGGTGGATCACCTCCGCCATGCGGGCCACGCGCGCTCGCAGTTCCGGCGCGGCCGGGGCGTAGTCGTACATGGCTTCCTGCCCCAGTTCGTCGGTGGCCAGCACACCGCCGTTGAAGACGCCGGCGGCGAGGACCGACACGTTGCGCCGGAGGCACGTCGGCAACATGCTGTCCACAGCGGACTGTTCGAGCAAGGTGTACCGGCCTGCGAGCAGCACCGCGTCCACATCGGTTTCCGCCGCGAACCGCTCCAGCATCTGCCACTGGTTCATGCCGACCCCGACCGCGCCGATCACGCCCTGCGCCCGCAACTCGTGCAAGGCCGGGTACGCCTCGCCGACGGCCTGCGCCCAGTAATCGTCCGGGTCGTGGATCAGCACCAAGTCGATGCGGTCCAGGCCGAGCCGCCGCAGGCTCTCATCCAACGAGCGCCGCACCCCGTCCGCGCTGAAATCCCACACCCTCCGGTGATCGGCGGGAACCTCGAAACCCGCGTCGTCCTGCAGCCCCGCGCCTCGCGGATCGGGCACAAGCAGCCTGCCGACCTTGGTGGACACGGCGAACTCGTCCCGCGCGCGCCCGGCGAGGGCTCGACCGAGCCGACGCTCGGCCAGTCCGAGCCCGTAGTGCGGAGCGGTGTCGAAGTACCGGATACCTGCGCCCCACGCCGCATCCACCGCACCGAGCGCGGTGTCCTCGTCCATCGCGCGGTACAGGTTGCCGATCACGGAGCCGCCGAACCCCAGAGCCGAGACCGAAACCTCGGACCCACCCAGCCGATCCGACTTCATGCGCCGTGGCTCCCGGGTAACTCCCACACCTGCTTCAACCCGGTGTCCGCGCCCGAGTAGTCGTCCTCGACGGCCAGAAGCTCGGACATCGTGGCCTGCCAGACGACGTTCGCGGGGTGGTCGCGCAAGGCACTCCGCATCGCCCGGTAGTCCTCGACCTCCACCACGTGGAAAAGATCTTGGCCGTCGCGCCAGATCCGCCAGCTGTGCACGCCCGCAGCCCGCAGCGCCGCGTCGAGTTCGGCCGGGATAACCGCGTGCACCCGCTCGTACTCGGCTTCCTTGCCAGGTTTGAGCTCGGTGTGTAAGGCGATTCGTTGCATCTCCAGGTCCCTTCTTTTCTTCCGCAGTAACAGGCTTTCATCCCAACGTCCACCGCCAGTGCCGTGCCGGTGGTGGCCCCGGGCCGAGGACTTGCGCAGGCCCGGTATGCACGGTCGGGTCGTGCGCACGATGCCCAGGACGTTGATGTCGAAGACCCGGCGCATGGAGCACCAGCTCCCGCCACATTCCGCCGAGGTCGTCCAGAATTTCCTCTACGGCGTGACCGACCAGTGCGGACTCCAGCGCCCTGATCGCCGCGGTCTGCACGTCGTTTCCGCGGCCGATGGTGAAGGCGAAGACGTGCCCCTGCGGGCCGTCGGTCGCGTCTGTGCGGATCACGACGTAGGACGCCGAGTAGTCCGGGCCCGGGTTCATCGCGTCCGAGCCACCCAGCTCGCGGGAGGTGGGAACCGGATGTCGTAGGTCCGCAGACCGGTGATCGTCGCTGGCTTCACGTCCACCTCGCTTCAGGCACGTCCGCTCCTCCCGGCAAACGGGTGTGTCCCCCAGGTATAGCTACCGCAACCGCGAATTCCAAGATCCCTCGTTCTCCGGGCGCCGGGTGCGGTTCGGCCGGCGGCACGGATCGTTGGCTTGGCCCGCGCGCGAACTCCTACCGTGACGGCTTAGACTTCTTGCAGGTAAGAGAGGTCGCCGAGCGCTGCGGCGTGGGCGCGAACGCGTTGCACTACTACGAGCGCGTGGGTTTGCTCGGCCCCGTCGGGCGGGACGCCGCCAGACGGCGGCGCTATGGCGAACAGGCGATCGCCCAGGTGGCGTTCTTGAACCGGATGTGGCAGACCGGGATGACCGCCCGCACGCTGCGCCAGTGCCTGGACCTGATGCGGGCCGGAGAGCACGCCATCGACCGACACCGGAAATCCTGCTGGACGAAGCGGGCCTGCTCAGGCGGGATCTCACCCTCGTGCACGCCTCGCGCCACGGTGACCACGAGCTCAAGCTCGCGGTCGACCACGGCGTCAGCATCTCCATCGCGCCTCAGATCGATCTGACCACGCACGGGCTCGGCCTGCCGCCGATCGAACGCCTGCTGCACGCCGGCCTGGCACCAACCCTCACCGCGGAAACAGCGAAACCGCCGGGGCAGGTGACATGTTCACGCAGCTGCGGATGACGGTCGCGGCGCACCGGTCGTCCGCAGGACGGCAACTGTCCGCAAGGGAGGTTCTGTCTTGGGCGACCTCTCATGGTGCGGCTGCCTGCGGCGTGGCACACCGCACCGGCTCGCTGACGCCGGGCAAGAAAGCCGACTTGGTGCTGCCGAGGGCCGATGACGTGAACCTCTCGCCGCTCACCGCATGCGCCGAAGCGCTTCATGCTCGCGGCACACTCCGAGCAACGTCGACACAGTGCTGGTCGCCGACCAAGTGGTCAAGCGTCACGGCGGGCTGATCGTGGATGTGGCGCGGCCCGGATGGCTCGCCGCGTCCGTTAGATACCTCGGCTAGCCCCGTCATCCGCACATGGGCATAGGTGAGTTGATCGGCCGGGCCTGTGTCTGCCCGATCGAGGGCTCTGACAGGGTGTTCGGTCGTGGA
>NZ_JBSFLZ010000123.1:0-20888 GCF_053599315.1 Saccharopolyspora sp. NPDC000995 | reverse complement strand
ACTCGAGGGGGGGGGGGGTGGTTATCCCCCCCATACCCCCGCCCTCACCCACCCGGTTCAGTGCATCGTCGGAATGGTGAAGCTGGCGCCTTCCTTGAGGCCGGAGGGCCAGCGCGAGGTGACCGTCTTGGTCTTGGTGTAGAAGCGGATCGAGTCCGGACCATGCTGGTTGAGGTCGCCGAATCCGGACCGCTTCCAGCCGCCGAAGGTGTGGTAGGCGATCGGCACCGGGATCGGCACGTTGACGCCGACCATGCCGGTGTTGACGCGCGAGACGAACTCGCGGGCTGCGTCGCCGTCGCGGGTGAAGATCGCCACGCCGTTGCCGTACTCGTTCTCGCTGGGCAACCGGACCGCGTCGTCGTAGTCGGCTGCGCGGACCACGGACAGCACCGGCCCGAAAATCTCCTCCTGGTAGATCCGCATATCCGTGGTCACGTGGTCGAACAGCGAGGCGCCCAGGAAGAACCCGTCCTCGTGCCCGGTCAGCCTGAAGTCCCGGCCGTCGACCAGCAGTTCGGCGCCCTCCTCGACGCCCGCACCGATCAAGTCGCGGACCCGCTGCCAGGCCTGCTTGGTCACCAGCGGGCCGAAGTCGGCGGACTCGTCGAAGCTGGTTCCGATCTTGAGCTGGTGCACCCGCTCGACGAGCTTGTCGACAAGCGCGTTCGCGGTGGCCTCGCCGACCGGCACCGCCACCGAGATCGCCATGCAGCGCTCCCCGGCGGAGCCGTAGCCGGCGCCGATCAGAGCGTCGGTGGCCTGATCGAGGTCGGCGTCGGGCATCACGATCAGGTGATTCTTGGCGCCACCGAAGCACTGTGCGCGCTTCCCGTGGGCCGCGGCCGTCGAGTAGATGTACTCGGCGATCGCCGACGAACCGACGAACCCGACGGCCTCGATGCGCGGCTCGGTCAGGATCGCGTCCACCGCGGTCTTGTCGCCGTTGACCACGTTGAAGATCCCCGGCGGCAGCCCGGCCTCGACGAACAGCTCGGCCAGCCGCAGCGGCACCGAGGGGTCGCGTTCGGAGGGCTTGAGCACGAAGGCGTTGCCGCACGCGATGGCCGGTGCCGCCTTCCACAGCGGAATCATCGCCGGGAAGTTGAACGGGGTGATGCCGGCGACCACGCCCAGCGGTTGCCGCATCGAGTACACGTCGATGCCCGTGCCGACGCTCTCGCTGTACTCGCCCTTGAGCAGGTGCGGGATGCCGACGGCGAACTCGACGACCTCCAGGCCTCGCTGGATGTCGCCCTTGGCGTCCGCGACGGTCTTGCCGTGCTCGGAGGCCAGCAGGCGGGCCAGCGAGTCCATCTCGTCGTTGACCAGCTGGAGGAACCGCATCAGCACCCGCGCCCGCTTCTGCGGGTTCATCGCGGCCCAGGCGGGCTGCGCCTCGGCGGCGTTGCCGACCGCCGCCGCGACCTCCTCCGCCGAGGCCAGCGGCACCCTGGCCTGCACCTGTCCGGTGTTGGGATCGAACACGTCACCGAAGGAACCGGACGTCCCCGCGACGCGCTTGCCGCCGATGAAGTGCTCCAGCTCGTTGGTCATGTCGCAACGCACCTTCCGCCGAACCGGTCAGTAATTACTAGGAAACCAAACCTTTTGTACTCCAATCTTTCCCAGAAATCCGGCGGATGCAACAGGTGCTCTGCATCACACCACTAACGGGGGCGGTCCACCGTCCCGTGTTGCCATCCATGAGGGCGAACAGAAACCGGCGGCGACGGCTGTCCAGCCGAGTCGGCATCCGCCCACCGAGAGGGCAGCGCAAGCACGCGGCGGGGCGAAGCCGCCGCTCCAGCGCAACCGGAGGGAACACTCCGCTTATCGGTGTACGTGGCCGGCAGCGGCAATGCCCAACAACTTCCGCGCCGTCAACGTGACTTTCGCACCAGACGGCGACCTGGGGGATCACTCCGGTCGCGCCAGGCTCGTGCCGATGGAGGATGCATGCGGACCAAGCTGTGGTTTCCGACGCGAGCCGTGAACTGGATCAATGCGCACGCGTTCGAATTGCGAGCCTCGCCCCGGTGGTGACGACGGGTCGGCCGGTACCTCACGGTCGTCCCCTACACGGACGACGCTCAGGGCGCACGTTCAGCACACCTGTCGCCTACCGCCGCACCGCCGACGTCGTCAGGATCAGCGCGAGCTTTCCCGGCTCCAAGACGTGGTGGCGCAACTTCCTGGGGGCGGGCGGCCCGATCTCGCTGCACCTGGACGGCGAGGACCGCGGCGGACACGCAGTCGCCCACCGCGGCGAACGCGGTCGCGTCACCGTGCACCTCGATGACTGACACCGACCCGGTGCCGCCTCTCAACCGAACCGGCTGGAGCGAAGTGGTTCGACGGCATGGGGTCAGCTCCGGGACTCCGGGCGAATCTGACCGTCGGCGTTGGAGCCACGAGCCTGCTTGCGTTTTAGGCGAAAGCGGCTGAACCGAATTACCAAATCAGTCTCGATCGCCGCCGTTCGTCCGCCAGTCGCCGTCTCAGCAGTGATCGATCGATCACGGTCCGCGGTGGGCCTAATTTTATAACAGGCTCCCGCAAGGCCCGTACCGAACACGATCGCTGATCGCTGATCGCGCACGGCAGCACAACCTGGGCCCGCCGCCAGGCCTTCACCGATCCCGCTCTGGGATCCGGTAGGTCCATTCAGGACGATCAGGCTTCAAGGTGCTTTTCGAGAATGTTCCGAAGGTCGGGGCCGAGCGGGATCTCGTCGACCGCAGAAACCCAGGCGTAGGCGTCGTGCTCGGTCAGCCGCACGCCCTCGGCCGTGGTGACGGTGACCGACCAGGTGTGCTGGCGGTTGTACGTGCCGCTCCGGGTGGTGTAGTCGAACGCACCGAGGTATCCGGTGATCTCGGCGATCCGGAGGTTGGTTTCCTCGAGCACCTCGCGGTGCAGCGCGGTGTTCAGGTCTTCGCCCGGGTCAACCTTGCCGCCGGGGAATTCCCATTCGCCACCACGGGAATCCGCCGCGCGGCGCCGCACCAGCAGGACCTGCCCGCCAGCATCGATGACGGCCGCGACGATCTGCTGCTGCACGCCGTCGGCAGCGTCTCGGCGGGCCAGATCGGCCACTTGGGCCAGGTGCATGCGGACCGTCCTCCCGGGCTTTTCGCCACCGTACCGGGCCACCCCGAACACTCGCACGCCCCCTACGAGACAGGGATCAGCGAGGCGGACATCCGCCGGGCCACCTCCAGCGCTCCGGGTTCGAGCGAGTAGCAGATCTGCGTGCCGCCCCGCCGGGTTCGCACCATCGCCCGGAACAGGCCAGCGGCGTGCGCCAGATCATCTTTGCCCACCCGATCATTGAGCGTTATTCACGCGACTACCACCCGAGTCGATAAAATTCGAGCCGTGACAATTCGTATATGTTGGAAAGTTCCGTGAGGCGACCTCGATATCCAGTGGCGAGTACCTTCCAGTTCTTTACGTAAGATATGCATCGCTGTACAGCGGACCGCAGCGAGGAGATCGCCCTGTTATTTTCTTTGCCGCCGACTGAGAGTTCACCTCACTTGGGCGTCTTGCGCGGTGTGATTGCGCGAGTTCCTTGGTACGCGGGGTCAGCGATCGTCGGGGTGTTCACGAGGACATCTTCCCAATCGAACTCGGCAAATGCTTTGCGATCGCGCATTGAGCCAGGTAGCGGCACTTATCTTCCCAGAAGGCCGCCGTTGGTGTCGGCGGCGACCTGGATGTTTAGTCCGGCACGGCGGCGCTTGCCGAAGTAGCTGTACTCGTGACCAGCACGGTTGCCGGTCGGCACATCGGTACCGTCGACCAGGACAAGTCGACCGCGAATGGCCTCCCTGAGATCGGGAACATGCAGACAGAGAGCCTCTCCGATTAGCGGGAGGATCTTACGGTAGACCCGTGACACGTCGCCCTGGCTGACTACAAACAGGTCGTTCGCAGCCGCCTGATTTAAATTCTGTCGGACATACACCAGGGTAAGCACCACCGCGCGATACAGTCCGACCATCGGAGGCCACATTTTCTCCTCAAGACATTGGAGATTTGCCAGATGCGGACGACGAGCTCCTTACTCGGTCGGGGGCCGTTGTTCTTTCCGAGGTGTTCAAACCGGCTGAATAACGCACATAAGTTTTCCTATATAGGTGGATGGCGATGACGTCCGGTGTGAACGAACTAGAATCCGGCGCTGGGCATAGCCCGCGCCCGGGGCGGCGCGCACGTCCACTACGCCATGTCCGTGAGCGACAGCGAATACGACACGGCCGTCGAACGGGTTCGCGCGCGGTGTATCAGGTCGACGAAGTGTAGTTCGGCCCGGGCAATGCCCGCTCGGCGTACCCGGCCGACCCGGACCACAACATCGTCGAGTTCTGGACCTCGGACGTGCGGCAAGGCAACCCCGCAGCACCGAGCGCGATCAGCGAAGGCGTATTCGGGCTCTAGCGGATCTGTGAGTCCTTCAGGTTGCTACGGCGGCCTGCTACGGCGGCCCGAAGGACTCACATCGGGTCACACATCGCGGATCGCGGGCTTTCCCTTCAAGGACAAAGGTTTCACGGCAGAAGAGCTGCCTTCCCACGCGTGGCGGCGGCGAGCCGTCCACAAAGCACAGCCGGGCCTGGCCGGAACCGCATTCGAGCCCAGTCCGGATCGCGGCGCGCTGAGCAGACGTCACGGGCTTACCCTGCAACGCATGCCCCCCGAGTCACCCGACATCTGGGCAATGGCGGACCTGGCCACGCCGTTCGCAGTTCGAACCGCGGCCACCCTCCGGGTGCCCGATGTGGTCAAGCACGGGCCGCTCCCGCTCGCCGAGATCGCGCACCTCTGCAAGGCCGAGGCGGACCCGCTCGGGCGCGTGCTGCGATTCCTGGTGCACCACGGCATGTTCGCCGAACCCGAACCGGACGTCTTCGGGCCCAACGAGGCCTCGGACGCGCTGCGCAGCGACCTGGCCGACGGCCCACAACCCTGGCTGGACCTCGACGGCGCAGTCGGCCGCGCCGACCTCGCCTTCGTCGAGCTCATCGAACAGGTCCGGGGCCACCACCCCGCATACCCGGCCGCGTTCGGCCGGTCCTTCTGGGAAGACCTCGCGCACAGCCCCCAACTGTCGGACTCGTTCGACTCGCTGATGGAGACCAAGACATACGGGATCGCTCCGCTGATCGCCACCGCGCACGACTGGAGCGCATACGCGCGGATCGCCGATGTCGGGGGCGGCAAGGGCGTGCTGCTCGCCGAGATCCTCCAAACGAGCCCGCAGTCGAGAGGCATCCTGATCGATCTGCTCGGCCCGGCCCGCAACGCCGCCAGCTACCTGCAGGAACAGGGGGTCGCGGAACGCTCCGAGGTGGTCACCGCGAGCTTCTTCGACCCGCTGCCCCTCCAGGCCGACGCCGCGGTGATCTGCGACGTCCTCGGCGACTGGGACGATGAGGACGCCATCCGGATCCTCGAACACTGCAGGCAGGCCGTGGAGCCGGACGGGCGGCTGCTGATCATCGAACTGCTGCCCGACAAGGACCGGATGGCGCTGTTCACCGAGATGGACCTGCGGATGATGATCTACGTCGGCGGCCGGATGCGCGATCTCGACCGCACCCAGCAGGTCGCCGCGGCGGCCGGGCTGACCGTCGAGGACTTCACCCCGCTGGACAACGGCTACGCCATCATCGAATGCCGCCCCGAACGGTAGAGCCAGCATCGCTGCGCGAAGGTGCGGGTAGCGGGCCTCGGACACCGCCTGGGCTCCCTCGACTTGTGCATGTCCAGCTGCCCTCGCCAGACGACATCCGCAGCAAGCCCTTCGGCGCGTCAAAGGCAGAGAGCAGCCATCAACAGCGCTGCAGGCTGGCGGCGGCGGACTTCCGCCCATTCGCCTGAAGGTCGTCCAGGCCACCGGCGGACGTGCTCGGCCAGGTCGGCCCGCCCGTGCATCTGGAGGGCGAACACCTGGCCACCTGCACCCCGTGCCCAGGTCGGGAGATCACCTCGACCACATCACCCCGCCGCGATCTCCCCGGCTCCTCCACCGCCGAGTACGCGCCGGTCCGCCCGTGCTCGGTGAACCGCTCGACCAGCCCTTGGTCATCCCAGAACCCGGCGAGCACCCGGCACGGCGTGCGCGGACCCGTCACCCGCAGCGCCGCCCCCACCGACCCGCCACCGCTCGCCGATCACCGCGGAACTGCTGTCGCAACTACCAACTCCCGGCCCAGTTCCTTCGAGCAGTGCGCGAGCTCCTCGCGGTCGAACGCGTATGCAGCCTGGAACAAGGCCCCGTGGTGCTTCGTGTCGCACACGGTGTCACCACGCACCCCGACCTGCTCGAATCGCACAGGCTACTTGGCCGGGCGCTTGTCGATGCCGCTGCGCCCGACCCGACCGGTCCAATCCCCAGTCCGCACCACCGCCAGGTTCACCGACTCGACAATCCACATGAGCCCCAACTTACGCGGCAGCACCGAAGAACCGAACGAGCTGCCATCCCTGCACCCTCGACGGCAACGGCTCCCGGACACCGCCCACGCACGCCTGTCACCAGCGGTCGCATACCGCCAGCAAGCCAAGCGCCGAGCAGCGCCGCCACCCTCCGCCCGCCGCACGGGTTTCCTCGGAATCGGTTGATCGCATCCGTTGTCCGCGGAGCGATCTCCGTCCTTGCTACAGCCGGGTGCTGGCCTGGTGCAGTGCTTGGCGTGCCTCTTCGGTCAGGCGACGCACCAGTTCCGCTGCTGGCAGCGGGCGCGCCTGGGCATAGGTTTGGCCCGCCCACAGCGACATCAGTTCCGGGTCGCCGGCCTTGCCCGCGGCACCGCGCATCGGCTTGGTCAGGTTGTTCAGCTGCGGGTACGCCGCCGGGGCGTCACCGTTGTCGGCCAAGAACCGGTTCACCAGCCCCCGCGCCGGACGTCCGCTGAACGCGCGCGTAAGCTCGGTTTTCCGCTGCCCCGCGGCGATTTCCGCACGCTGGGTCGGCTGCGTGCCCGCCTCGTCGCACACCAGGAACGCAGTGCCCAACTGGGCCGCCACCGCACCCGCGGACAGCACCGCCGCGACATCAGCACCGTGCACCAGACCGCCCGCCGCGATGATCGGCAGGTCGACCTCCGCCTGGACCACGCGGATCGCCGCCAGCAGGCCGAACAGCGACCCGCCGCCCGGCAGCGCCGGGTCGTCGTTGAACACCGCACGATGCCCACCGGCCTCCATGCCCTGCACGCACAGCAGGTCCGCCCCCACGTCCGCGGCAGCACGCGCCTCCTCCGGAGTCGTGACCGTGGCGACGACCTGGGACCCCACCTCGTGCAGCCGATCCACAATGGACCTGTCCGGGAGCCCGAAGGTGAACGACACGACCGGGATCCGCTCGGCGATCACCACCTCCACCTTGGCCGGGTAGTTGTCGTCGTCCCAACTCGGCGAGCCTGGCTCGGCCCCGTGCCGCGCGGCCGCCGCCTCGACCCGCGTCCGGTAGTCGGAGAGATCGAGGTCCCACCGCTGACCCGGGACGAAGAGGTTCACGCCGAAAGGCTCCGACGTGATCGCCCGCACCCCCGCGATCTGGTTCGCCAGTGCATCCGCCGTCAGGTAGCCGGCGGCCAAGAAACCGAAGGCCCCCGCAGCGCTCACCGCCGCAGTCAGTTCCGGCGTGGAGACGCCGCCCGCCATCGGCGCCGCGATCAGCGGAATTCGTCGCTCTGCGATCATCTTTCGACGGTAGCCCCACCCCACCGGGCGCGCATCAGAGCATCGCGCACACCACAACCCCGGCCATACGACCCGGCAACTGCTTCAGTTGCGGGTGATCCGGCACTCTTTCAACGGCATTCCTCCTTTCACCCAGGCATAACTGGAATTGAGGAGCTGATCGGAAAGGCACCCCCATGCGAACCCCCACGCGCGATGAGCTCGTGCTCCGCGCCGCAAGCGGCGAAGACACCGCAAAACTCACCGAACTGCTCGGCGCGGCATACCACGACGAGCCACGGATGGCTGCGCTGCTGCCGAACCAAGCGCAGCGAGAAACAAAGCTCCGTGCACTGTTCTCCCTTCTGCTCAAGCAAGACCACCTCGACCACGGCACCGAGATCGCCGCGCTGAACGGGCACCCGGCGGCTGTCGCGGTTTGGGACCGGCCGGGCAGCCGGGCAGCTCCGCTCAGTCGACGCCTCGCGCATCTCCCGGCGCTGCTGTCAGTTTTCCGCTGGCGGCTTCCCGAAACCATGCGGGCGATCGAAACTTTCAACGCCACCGACAGCCACCGGCCGGACGAACCGCACTGGCACCTGGCCGCGATCGGCACCGCTGCGCAGGCCCGCGGCCGCGGGCTCGGCCGCGCCCTGCTGGAATCCGGGTTGGCGCGCGCCGGCGCCCACGACACCCCGATCTACCTGGAAGCCACGACGCACGTCGCGGTCGCGCATTTCGAGCGGCTCGGATTCCGCGTGATCCACGAGTACCCGATCATCGGTGGTCTCACCGTCCACGGCATGTGGCGGCCGGTCGACCGCTGACGGCCCGAGTCAGGGCCGCAAACCCACGACCAGGTCTACCGGGGCGAAACGGACCGGGAATGGTCGCTGCGGCTCGAACAATTCGTCCCCGACGATCCGCGCCACCCGCTGGTACTCGCTGCCGCCGACCAGTTCCCAAGCCGTCACCGACGGCACCTCCAGATCCGGGTCGACCAGCCAGAAGTGCTGGGTGCCCAGCCTGGCGTGGGCTGCCTTCCGCAGGCTGATGTCGTTCAACCGGCTGCTCGGCGACGCCACCTCCACAGCGAGCACCGGTGCGGTCCGCAAATTCTTCAACGTCAGGTCCTCGTAGCGCGCGACCAGGACATCAGGCCGCAACTCGGTCCAGAGGTCCTGGCGCACCGCGAACGGCGCGGCCAGCACCCGGTAATCGGGCGGGCTCGCCCGGTGCAGGCGGACGAACAAGGCACCGAGCGCCTCCTGGTGCGGCCAGCCCGGTGCCGGACCCACCAGCAGCTCGCCGTCGACGAGTTCGTATCGGCGGCCGTCCTCCGGAAACGCTTCCAGGTCCTGGACCGTGAACCGACGCCCACCAAGATCGATCGACATCAACTGCTCCCTCCACTCGCTTGCGGGCCTCGAGGTTTTCGGAGTCCCGCAGATAAAGAGGAACGAAGGGTCCGAACAGATACAGCCGCCACCGATGATCACCGGAACGGGGACGAAAAAGTGGGCGGGAACCCGACGCCTGGGTTCCCGCCCACTCGCACCATCGCGATTTTTCGACACCCCGCCACAGGGCCGCTGGTGCGTCTGGGGCGTGGCCGGCGCGCTACCCACGCGCCGACCACGGATTCAGTTGGTCCGCAAGATCAGTGGAACTGGGCCGCCTCGGTCGAACCGGCCAGCGCGGTGGTCGAGGAGTCCGGGCTCACCGCAGTGCTGATCAGGTCGAAGTAGCCGGTGCCCGCTTCGCGCTGGTGGCGGGTCGCGGTGTAGCCGCGTTCCTCCGCCGCGAACTCGCGCTCCTGGAGGTCCACGTAGGACGTCATGCCGTCCG
This sequence comes from Saccharopolyspora sp. NPDC000995, assembly GCF_053599315.1. Taxonomy (NCBI): domain Bacteria; kingdom Bacillati; phylum Actinomycetota; class Actinomycetes; order Pseudonocardiales; family Pseudonocardiaceae; genus Saccharopolyspora; species Saccharopolyspora sp. NPDC000995. The sequence goes on along the minus strand of NZ_JBSFLZ010000123.1, from coordinate 11,345 downwards.
CCGCGTAGCCCTTGGCCAGGTCGAACATGCTGTAGTTCAGCGCGTGGAAACCGGCCAGCGTGATGAACTGGAACTTGTAGCCCATGTGGCCGAGTTCTCGCTGGAACTTGGCGATGGTGCTGTCGTCGAGGTTCTTCTTCCAGTTGAACGACGGCGAGCAGTTGTAGGCCAGCATCTGCTCCGGGAACTTGTCCTTGACGGCCTCGGCGAACCGGCGTGCGACCTCCAAGTCCGGGGTCGAGGTCTCCATCCAGATCAGGTCCGAGTGCGGCGCGTAGGCCAGGGCGCGGGTGATGCACGGCTCGATGCCGTTGCGCACCTTGTAGAAGCCCTCCGGGGTGCGCTCACCGGTGACGTACTGCTGGTCGCGCTCGTCGATGTCGCTGGTCAGCAAAGTCGCGGCCTGCGCGTCGGTGCGGGCGACGACCAGGCTCGGGACGCCGGCGACGTCCGCGGCCAAGCGCGCGGCGTTGAGCGTCTTGACATGCTGGCCGGTGGGGATGAGCACCTTGCCGCCGAGGTGGCCGCACTTCTTCTCGGAGGCCAGTTGGTCCTCCCAGTGCACGCCTGCGGCGCCAGCGGCGATCATGCCCTTCATCAGCTCGTAGGCGTTGAGCACACCACCGAAACCAGCCTCGGCATCGGCGACGATCGGCGCCAGCCAGTGGATGTCCTCGCTCTCGCCACCAGTGCCCTGCGGGTCCAGCGCCTCGGACCAGTTGATCTGGTCGGCGCGCTTGAGGGCATTGTTGATCCGCCGCACGACCGCCGGGACCGAGTTGGCCGGGTACAAGCTCTGGTCCGGGTAGGTCTCGCCAGCCAGGTTGGCGTCCGCGGCGACCTGCCAGCCGGACAGGTAGATGGCCTGCAGACCGGCGCGGACCTGCTGGACCGCCTGGTTGCCGGTCAGGGCGCCGAGCGAGTTGACGTAGTCGGTCTCGTGCAGCAGCTTCCACAGCCGCTCGCTGCCCTGCCGGGCGAGGGTGTGCTCTTCGCGCACGGAGCCGCGGAGGCGGATGACGGTGTCGGCCGAGTGGGTTCGCTCGATGCCCTGCCAGCGCGGGTTGGTGTCCCAGTCCCGCTGCAGGTCCTCGACGGCTTGCTTCGCCTGCTCGCGGATGCTCATGATGTTCCCCTTCCGGGATCGCCCTGCGGCCTGTTGATCCCAGTCTTGGCCCCGATCCAGCGAAACACGACCATAATTCCGAGGTAATTTTCGCATTTTTTCTGCTATCATCAACGTCATGACGGAGTTCGCTATAGAAGAAGACCGTAGTTTTTCAACAGAACACGACCTTCTGGTCTTCGGTCAGCGGCTGCGGCACTTGCGCCGGGCAGCCGGGCTCACCCTCGTGGAACTGGGCGAACGGGTCGGGCGCGCACCGTCGCAGCTGTCGCTGCTGGAGAACGGCCACCGCGAGCCGAAGCTGTCGTTGCTGCGTGCACTGGCGGATGCGCTGGGCAGCTCCGTCGACGACCTGCTGTCCAAGAAGCCGCCGAACCGGCGGGCCGAGCTGGAGATCGCCGTGGAGAAGGCCCAGCTCGACCCGATCTACCAGCGGCTGGGCGTTCCGCCATTGAGGGTCGGCAAACGCGTCCCCACCGAAGCCCTGGAACACGTCCTCGCGCTCTACGAAGAACTCAAGCGCCGCGAGACCAAGCAGGTCGCCACACCTGAAGAGGCCCGCAAGGCCAACGCCGAGCTGCGCGGCATGATGCGCGAGCACGGCAACTACTTCCCCGAGATCGAGAAGGCTGCTGCCGGCATCCTTGACAAGGTCGGCTATCACGGCGGCCCGCTGTCCGAGGGACTGATCCAGTCCATCGCCACGCACCTCGGCTACGGGCTGCGGTTCGTCACCGACCTGCCCCGCTCGGTGCGCTCGGTGACCGATCTGAAGAACCGGCGGATCTTCCTGCGCCGCGAATCGCTGGGCATGCACAGCCCGCGGACCATTCTGCTGCAGACCCTCGGCCACCTCAGCCTCGGCCACCGCCAGCCCCGCGACTTCGCCGACTTCCTCCGGCAGCGCGTCGAGGCGAACTACTTCGCCGCCGCGGTCCTGGTGCCCGAGCAGACAGCCGTGCCGTTCCTGCAGGACGCGAAGGACGAGCGCGACCTCGCCGTCGAGGACCTACGCGACGTGTTTTCCGTGTCCTACGAGATGGCCGCGCACCGGTTCACCAACCTCGCCACCCAGTACCTGGACCTCGTCTGCCACTTCGTGCGCAACGACGAGACCGGCATCATCTACAAGGCGTACGAGAACGACGGGCTGGTCTTCCCCACCGACCCGACCGGCGCCATCGAGGGGCAGCGGATGTGCCGGTACTGGGCGGGACGCCAGGTGTTCGCATCCCCGGACCGCTACTCGACCTACTACCAATACACCGACAAGCCCGGCGCCACGCACTGGTGCGTCGCGCATGTTGACCCCAGCCGCGGGCGGGACTTCGCGATCACCTTAGGCGTGCCCTACATGGAGTCGCGGTGGTTCCGGGGCCGGGACACCAACAACCACTCCAAGTCGAAGTGCCCGAACGGCGAATGCTGCCAGCGCCCGCCGGCGGATCTCGCGAGCCGCTGGGAAGGCATGGTGTGGCCGTCGGCCCGAGCCCACTCGCACGTGCTGGCCGCACTGCCGTCGGACACCTTTCCCGGCGTAGACGAGGCCGACGTGTACGCGTTCGTCGAAGCGCACCAAGGCTGATCAACGGCAGCGCGAATTCGGTCCCCGACCCACTACCGAAGGAGAACGACGTGGGCTCGGCGGCATCCTGCGCGGCGGGCACCTACGCCAACGTCCGCCCGATCACCTTGCTCCGCGGGGCGGCCACGCCGCTGCGCAGCAGCGAAACGGGCATTGACTGCGTGATCGTGCGCGAGAACACCGAAGGGCTGGACCTCTCGCGCGGGCGTGGAGTCGGGAACGACCGGGCCGTCGCCGACCAGATGATCATGACCCGCGAAGGCTCTGAGCGCGTGGTCCGCTTCGCGTTCGAGCTCGCCCGCCGGCGCACCGGCGCTCCCGCCGATGGCGTCCGCCGCAGCCCGGACAGAAGCGCTCCGCCAACGTCGTAGGCGTGTTGCGCGACAAGGACATCACCACGCACGGCTCGCCGACCACAGCATCGCCGACACCTGACGAACGGCACCGATATCAAACGCACCGCCAGCCGACTCGCTCTACTCCGCCGGCTCGCCACAACCGATGTCCACTGAGGGTGGTCCGGCACCGGCGACCGCCGATGCCGGACCACCCCAGCTACTTCTTGCCCTTGGCCTTGTCGTCCTTGGCTTCATCGGTGGACAGCGCGGCGACGAAGGCTTCCTGCGGGACCTCGACGCGGCCGATGGTCTTCATCCGCTTCTTGCCTTCCTTCTGCTTCTCCAGCAGCTTCCGCTTCCGGCTGATGTCACCGCCGTAGCACTTGGCGAGCACGTCCTTGCGGATCGCGCGAATCGTCTCGCGGGCGATGATCCGCGACCCGATCGCCGCCTGGATCGGCACCTCGAACTGCTGCCGCGGGATCAGCTCGCGCAGCTTCGAAGCCATCTTCGTGCCGTAAGCGTAGGCGGCGTCGCGGTGCACGATCGCGCTGAACGCGTCCACCGGTTCACCCTGCAGCAGGATGTCGACCTTCACCAGGTTCGACACCTGCATGCCGGACTCCTCGTAGTCCATCGAGGCGTAACCGCGGGTCCGGGACTTCAACTGGTCGAAGAAGTCGAAGACGATCTCCGCCAGCGGCAGCGTGTAGCGCAGCTCGACTCGGCTCTCCGACAGATAGTCCATGCCCGACAACTGCCCGCGCCGGCTCTGGCACAGCTCCATGATCGTGCCCACGAACTCCGACGGCGCGATGATCGTGCACCTCGCGACCGGTTCGAGGACGTCCTTGATCTTGCCCTCCGGCCAGTCGGACGGGTTGGTCACTACCAACTCCGAACCGTCCTCCATCTGCACCTCGTAGACCACGTTCGGCGCGGTGGAGATCAAGTTCAGGTTGAACTCGCGCTCCAGCCGGTCACGGGTGATCTCCAGGTGCAGTAGCCCAAGGAAACCGCAGCGGAAGCCGAAGCCCAGCGCCCCGGAAGTCTCCGGCTCGTAGGTCAGCGCCGCGTCGTTGAGCTGCAGCTTGTCCAGCGCCTCGCGCAGCAGCGGGTAGTCCGTGCCGTCCACCGGGTAGAGCCCGGAGTAGACCATCGGCTTCGGCTCGCGGTAGCCGCTGAGCGGCTTGTCGGCACCCTTGCGCTCGGCGGTTATCGTGTCGCCGACCTTGGACTGGCGGACGTCCTTCACCCCGGTGATCAGGTAACCGACCTCGCCGACGCCAAGCCCCGCGGAAGGCTTGGGTTCCGGCGAGATGATGCCGACCTCCAGCAGCTCGTGGGTCGCGCCGGTGGACATCATCCGGATCCGCTGCCGCGGCGTGATCTTGCCGTCAACGACCCGGATGTAGGTGACCACACCGCGGTAGGTGTCGTAGACGGAGTCGAAGATCATCGCGCGGGGCGGCACGTCTGCGACGCCTTGCGGCGCCGGGATCTGCCGGATCACCTCGTCCAGCACGGATGCGACGCCCTCACCCGTCTTCGCCGACACTCGCAGCACGTCCTCCGGCTCGCAGCCGATGATGTGCGCCAGCTCGGCGGCGTACTTGTCCGGCTCAGCCGCCGGCAGGTCGATCTTGTTGAGCACGGGGATGATCTGCAGGTCGTGCTCCATCGCGAGGTACAGGTTCGCCAGCGTCTGCGCCTCGATGCCCTGCGCGGCGTCGACCAGCAGCACCGCGCCCTCGCAGGCCGCCAGTGACCGGCTGACCTCGTAGGTGAAGTCGACGTGACCCGGTGTGTCGATCATGTGCAGCACGTGGTCGACGCCGTCGGAGGTCCACGGCAGGCGCACGTTCTGCGCCTTGATCGTGATGCCGCGCTCCCGTTCGATGTCCATCCGGTCGAGGTACTGGGCCCGGTAGGCGCGTTCCTCCAGCACACCGGTCAGCTGCAGCATTCGGTCGGCCAGCGTCGACTTGCCGTGGTCGATGTGCGCGATGATGCAGAAGTTCCGGATTCGCTCCGGGGGCGTGAACGTGGTGTCGGCGAAACTGCTCACTCAGTGTTCCTCGCGGATGTCGACTGGTGCGGGGTTCACCCCATCGTCCCATGACACGCCCACCACCCAACGCCCAACTCCGGGTCATCCCCGATGCGACCACCGGCTTCGGGCTGCTGAGCTGGTCCTATGAGTGATTTCGCCGGTTTCGCCCTGAACCGTGCTTTCGGTCACCCCACCGGAATCCTGGGCGCCGTTGGCGGCGCGCTGATGGCGCGCAGCAATGCGGCGACAGAGCAGCAGGTCGTGCGGTTGGCCCGGCTGACCGGCGCGGAAGAAGTACTGGTGATCGGCCCCGGGCCGGGCGTGGGGTTGCGGGCGGCCGCCGAACAGGCGGCGCACGTGGTCGCGGTCGAGCCGTCGGCGCGCATGCGGCAGGCGGCCGCCCGCAGATGCACGGGGCTGCGCAACGTCGCTGTTCAGGACGGCACCGCCGACGCGACCGGGCTGCCGGACGCTGCGTTCGACGTGGTGCTGAGCGTGAACAACGTCCAGCTGTGGCCGGACCGCACCGCAGCGCTTGCCGAGTTGCACCGAATGCTGCGGCCAGGCGGTGTCCTGCTGGTGTCGGCTCACGAACGCTGGTTGCCGGGCGGACGCCCCGGACTCCACTCCGACGTCCAGGCGACCGGGTTCGCCGACGTGCAGACGTGGGCCTGGAAACCGGATCGCGGCACCACCCAGGCCCAAACCCGAGCCATCAAGCCGTCGTAGTCCGGCGCACCTCACGACCGCATCAGGGCTTGCGGATGTCGACCCGGATCGGATGGTCGGCGGGGATTTCGACCAGCACGATGCGCATGCCGTCGGGGTCCGCCACCCAGCCCTCGTCGAGCCCCCACGGCTGCCGCTCGGGTTCGGCGAGCACCGTCACTCCGCGATGCCGCAGCCGTTCGAACTCCGCCCGCACATCGCGCACCTGCAGCCAGAGCACCTGGTCCGGACTCGGCCCCGGCCCGCCCCGGCCGGAGATCTCCAGAAAACCCTGGCCCAGGAAGAAAACCGTGCCGCCGGGGAACTCACGCGCGATGGCCAACCCGAGCACGTCCCGGTAGAACCGCAACGACCGCTCCCAATCCCGCGGCCGGAGGATCAACCGGCTGTTCAAGATCTCCATGCCCCGTTTCTACCCGCGCCCACAACCAGCCGCCGGGCGGCGCGGTCAGGCGATGCCGAGGAGGACTACTCCGGCGAGGACCACCACCGCACCCGTCAATCGGCGAATTGGCTGCGGTTCGCCCAGGAGTCGCCAGGCCAGGAGGCCCGCCAGGACGATGCTTAGCTCACGGGCCGGGGCGACCAGGCTCACCGGGGCGAGCTGCATTGCGAACAGGACGAGGATGTAGGCCAGCGGTGACAGCAGGGCCACTGCCAGGATTTCGCGGCGGTGCGATTTCCAGGCCTCCGCGACCCGGGCTCGGCGGCTCACCGCGTAGGGCGCGAGCAGCATCGAGCGGGTGAGGTTGTTAGCCCAGTCGTACGCCAGCGGCGACAACGCCAGCCGCGTCACGGCGTGCGCGTCCCAAACCGTGTAGGTCGCGATCAGCGCACCTGTCGCCAGGCCGAAACCGACACCGGCAAGGCTTGCGCCGGAGCGCGGCACCCCCTCGGAGAGTCCGATCACGAACACCCCGACGACCACCAGCAGACCACCCAGAATCCCGAGCCAGCCCGGGCGTTCGCCCAGCAGCAGCACCGCGACGAGCATCGCCAGCATCGGGCCGGTGCCACGGGCCAGCGGATACACCACTGACATATCGCCGACCGCGTAACCGCGTTGCAGCAGCAGGAAGTACGCCAGGTGCACGACCGCGCTCGCCAGCACGCCCAACAGCCAGTCGCCCAGCGGCGGCAGCCCGGTCCAGATCAGCGATGCGGCCATCACCGGCAGGTACAGCACCGCACTGCACGTCGCGGTCAGCCACACGAACCCCGCCCCGGCCGCCCCGGCGCGCTTCGCGAAGAAGTTCCACGCCGCGTGTGCGAACGCAGCGGCGACGACGAGAAGAACGGCTGCCAGCCCCATCGAACCCTCTCCGTCCCGCGCCGGCGCGCGACATCCGGGTTCCTCCAGGCTTTTGTCCCGTCAGATGTGCGATCACGCGCCTTCCGCGATCGCCGGTGCCGCTCGGACCAGTCCCCCACGCCCCTGGTTGTGACGATCTGCGACGGAGCGGGAGCGGAACCCTAGGCACAACCGAATGTTGATGTTACTCCGTGCGCGAATCGCGGATCTGGAGGGACTGTTCCCGGCCTCGCCCCGAGCTGCGGTGCGGGTAGCGGAACGCCAGGGCTCCGGGAATCTCCGCTCGTGTGCGACCAAACTCTAGACGCCTGCGGCGAGTTTCCAACCGAGGCTGACGACGAGCCCAACCACCACCGTCAGCAACACCCGTCGGACGAAACCGGAGCCGCACCTCGCGGCGATCATCGCGTCCACGACGCTGCCCGCCATGTTGCTCGCGGCCTTCACCTACGCCAATCCCCACAGGACCTTGCCGGCCGGGATGAAGAACACCAGCGCGCCGATGTTCGTCGCTACGTTGACGACCTTCGCTGTCGCCGTAGCCGTGACGAACGCGAAACCGACCAGGCCGACGAGCAGGAACACCAGGAACGAGCCGGTCCCGTGGCCCGTGATGCCGTCGTAGAAACCGATCACGGCGCCACCGGCGAGCATCACCAGCAGCTGTGTGCGCCGCTGGAAACCCGGCACGTCGGCCGGACCCAACTCGGGTTTGCGCCAGGTGTGAACCCCGACGAGACCCAACGCGACCAGCACGACGACGTTGAGTACCTGCAAGGCAAAGAGCACCGGCCAGTACCGCGCCGCCCAGCGATCCGAGCAGGGCGACGATCGCCATCGACAACGCGGTCGGCCAATCGATCGAGGTTCGCTTCGCGTAAGTGCGCGGGCGGCCGCGGCGGTCCCGGCGATCGCCGCCACCTTGTTGGTGGCCAGCGAGTAGATCACCTCGCCGCCGGGCAGGAGCCGCAGCATCGCGGGCAGCTGGATCAGGCCACCGCCGCCGACGATCGCGTCGACAGTCCAGGCCAGGAACGCGGCGCCGCTGAGGAACGCCAGTCCGACGAGGGACAGATCGGCAAATGCGGGCCAGTTCAACGCATCGAGCACGAGGCTTGACCCTATGGTTCGGAAACGCCGGATCGGAACCCGATGTGATAGCCCCGGCACCGCCCGCCCGAAATCTGCGCAGGTGGGCGCTGTTAGCATGGACGACCGTGCCGTGCGGCATTCCGCCGTGGAGGAAACCTGCCTGAGCGCAGCGCCGACAACAGCGCGACACGATCGATTCGACAGACGAGGAAGAGGCGCCACAGTGGCCAACATCAAGTCCCAGATGAAGCGGATCAAGACCAACGAGCAGAGCCGGCAGCGCAACAAGGCCGTGAAGTCTGCGGTCAAAACCGCCATCCGAAAGTTCCGCGAGGCCGCTGACGCTGGCGAGAAGGACAAGGCCATCGAGCTGCAGCAGGCCGCCAGCCGCGCGCTGGACAAGGCCGCCAGCAAGGGCGTCATCCACAAGAACCAGGCCGCGAACAAGAAGTCCGCGCTGGCTCAGCGCGCCAACCAGCTCTGAGCTGAGGCCTGAACTTCGAAAGGCCCCTTAATCCGCCCCCGCGGGGAAGGGGCCTTTCGCGATTTCAGTGGAGATTGGTGCGATCACGAACGCTGGTTGCGGAGCTCCACGAGACGCAGGACGGTGCGTTCCAAGGCGTAGGTGGCGTCGGCGGCCATGCCCTTGACCCCAGCGTTGACCTCTGCGACCGCCTGGAGCGCCTGCGCGAGGCTCGAAGCGTTCCAGCCCCGGGACTGCGCCAGCGCCTTCTTCACCTTCCACGCGGGCATTCCCAGCTCGCCTGCCAGCCGGAACGGGTCGTTGCGACCGCCCGCGGCGGCGACGCGGCCGATGGTGCGGACCGAGTCCGCGAGCGCGTCGGCGATCAGCACGTGCGGGACGCCCAGCTGCACAGCCCACCGCAAGGCCTCCAGGGCAGCCGCCCGGTCACCCGTCACCGCCTTCTCCGCAACCGCGAACCCGGTCACCTCGGCTCGCCCGCGGTGGTAGCGGCGGACGGCCGTCTCGTCGACCTTGCCGCCGGTGTCGGCGACCAGCTGCGTGGCAGCGGCCGACAGCTCCCGCAAGTCGGAACCGACCGTTTCGATCAGCGCAGCCACCCCGGCGGCATCGGTCTTGCCGCCGGCCCGGCGCACCTCGTCGCGGACGAACGCCTCCCGCTCGGCGGGCTTGGTGATCTTGTTGCACTCGGTGACCCGCGCGCCTAGTTTGCGCAGCGCATTGGGTAGTTCCTTGGCGTGCTTGGAGCGGCCGCCGCCGCTGTGCACGACGACGATCATGACCCCGTCTGCCGACTGCTTGGCGTGCATCAGCAGCGCCTCGGCGATCTCCTTGCCCGCGTCCTGGGCAGACTCCACCGCCAGCACCCTGCCCTCGGCGAACAACGATGGGCTCAGCAGTTCGGCCAGCTCCGGAGGAGTGAGTTCGCTCACCTTCACGCGGCGCAGCTCGGCTTCCGGATCGGCCGCACGGGCGGCTCCGACAGCAGCCCAAAGCGCGCGTTCCACCAGCAGTTCTTCGTCACCGAGAACCAACTGCAGCGAATCGGGGACCACGACCGGTGCGCTCATGCACGCATCGTCGCACGCACCCGTGACGTTCCCGCCATCTGGATCGCGCTGGCCAGACCCCGGCGCGGTCCACTAGCGTTGCTGGCACAACCGAATAGCTCATCCAGAGGGGCAGAGGGAACGGCCCGATGAAGCCCCGGCAACCGTTCGTCAGCGAATCGTGTTTTCACGCGCGAGGTCTCTGACGAAAGCGGTGCTAATTCCGGCCCGTCCGCGGGACAGATGAGGAGAGGACCTCGCGATGACTGCTGCTGCCCATGCCCAGACAACTGCGAAGAAGACCTTCGACCTGGGCAACGCCGTCGAACTGGTGTCCAAGGAAGAGGGCCACCGGCAGCCGTTGGCCCCCGAGTTCGTCTCGCTGGAGGACTTCTCCCCCCTAGAGGTCGCCTACGACTTCGGCAGGATCCGCCGCGAGGACATCGAATCCGGCCCGCGCTCCATCTGGCGCTACAAGCAGCTCCTCCCGGTTCCCACCAACGTCGAAGAGCACCCGAACACCGAGCCGGGCTGTACCCGGCTGGTCCGGGCCGACAAGCTCGCGAAGGCGTTGGGCGTCAAGCGGATCTGGGTCAAGGACGACACTGGCAACCCCACCCACTCCTTCAAGGACCGCGTCGTCGCGGTGGCGCTGGCCGCCGCCCGCGAGTTCGGCTTCAAGGTGTTGGCCTGCCCCTCCACTGGCAACCTCGCCAACGCGGTGGCCGCCGCCGCAGCCCGCGCCGGTTGGGACTCGGTGGTGCTGGTGCCCAAGACGCTAGAGCGCGCCAAGATCCTGATGAGCGCGGTCTACGACGGGTCGTTGCTGGCCGTCGACGGCAACTACGACGACGTCAACCGGCTGGCCACCGAGCTCGCCGCGGAGCACGAGGACTGGGCATTCGTCAACGTCAACGTGCGCCCCTACTACTCCGAGGGTTCGAAGACGCTGGCCTTCGAGGTCGCCGAGCAGCTCGGCTGGCGCATCCCCGAGCAAATCGTGGTGCCGATCGCTTCCGGCTCGCAGCTAACCAAGGTCTACAAGGGGTTCAACGAGCTCGGCCAGGTCGGCCTGGTGGAGCCGAGCCCGGTGCGGATCTTCGGCGCGCAGGCAACCGGCTGCTCCCCGGTGTCGACGGCGTACAAGAACGACCACGACGTGGTCCAGCCGGTGCGGCCGGACACCATCGTCCGTTCGCTGGCCATCGGCGCCCCCGCCGACGGCCCGTACGTGCTGGACATCGTGCGCAAGACCGGCGGCGCCATCGAGGACGTCAGCGACGACGAGGTCCGCGAGGGTATCCGATTGCTGGCGCGTACCGAGGGCATCTTCGCCGAGACGGCCGGCGGGGTCACCGTGGCCACGGCGAAGAAGCTCATCGAGGCGGGCAAGATCGACCCGGATGCCGAGACAGTGCTGCTGATCACCGGTGACGGGCTGAAGACCCTGGACGCGGTGCAGGACCAGATCGGTCCGAAGGCCACCGTCGCCCCGACCACCGACGCGGTCAACCAGGCGCTCGGGCTCTGAACCGACCCGATTCGAGGCGCGCGGCGTCACCGCACGACGGTGACGC
>NZ_JBSFLZ010000122.1:0-21279 GCF_053599315.1 Saccharopolyspora sp. NPDC000995 | reverse complement strand
GAGTGTGAAACCGTGCTGGAGCCCGGTTTCACACTCACGACCCCCCAGCCTCGCGCCCACACCTCCCGCAGCGAGCGCGCCCACCCCGACGCGGGCGCACGTGCACCACCACCCGCTCCGCGGTCTCGTCGAACTCCACATCCTCGATCACCGTGCGCCTGTCGTCGCCCACCACAGCACGCCATAAACTGGTCTTCGGCACGCCGATCTCCGTCCCCTCGGTTCCTGACTCTCGACAAGCCAGAAACCTAGACGAAGCAACGGCGTGCCCCCATCTCCGGGCCCAAAACCCCAGCTCATGCCACCCACGGATCAGTCACAAGAGCCCAATTTTCCCAATCCGTCACGCCGCAAGGCGGGCAGCACTCGGCGCGTGATGTCCATGGCACCGAGCAAGTTCGTCTCGAGCACATGTCGACATCGCTGCGCGGACAAGTCCTCGAAGAACGCTGTCGTGGTGTATCCGGCGTTGTGCAACACGGCCGTCAGGCGACCACCGCTCGCCTGGAGAACCTGCTCTACCGCCCGGTCGCGCGACTCGTCCGAGGCGACGTCGAGTTCGACCACCTCGATGGCGGCCGCAGACACACCGGCAGCCTCAGCCAAGGCGTACAGCCGATCCTGCTTGCGCACGTTACGCATCGATGCGAACACACGCCACCCGCGGTGGGCCAGCATGACCGCCACCTCACGGCCGAACCCGCTTGACGACCCGGTGATCAGGATCGACTTCATCGGCACTCCACTCGACTCCACCCCTTGACCGAGAAGTCGGCCAAAGCACGATCCGCCAAGGTTGCGGAGCACGGAAATGGGCGCGGATAGCCGGGCGAGGTTGAGCCCACGACGGGGCATGCGCTATCTTGAGCAAGCGCTTGGTACAGAAGGATGGAGACTGCGAATGGGACCGCTTCGGGTGGGCATGGGGTACGAGCTCGAGGTGCGCGGGCGCTCGCGGCAGATCGAGCAGCGCTCCTTCGAGAACGTGCTCGAACAGGTAGTGCTCGCCGATCAGCTCGGTTACAGCACGGCATGGTTCGTCGAACACCACTTCACCAAGGGCTTCTCGCACTCGTCCGCGCCCGATCTGGTGCTCGCTGCGCTGTCGAGAATGACCGAGCGAATCAGACTCGGGTTGGGGGTGGTCCTACTGCCGTTCCAGCACCCCGTCCGCACTGCCGAACGTGTTGCGACACTGGACATCCTGTCCAAGGGGCGGGTCGAGTTCGGTACCGGCCGCGGCGCCTCACCACTGGAGTACCAGGCGTTCCAGCGGCCGTTCGAGAAATCCCGGCAGCTGTGGGAGGACAACCTCGACACCGTGCTGCGGATCTTCGAGGCCGACGGCGCACCGGTCACAGCGGAACACGAGTACTGGAGCGTGCCGGACGTCGGCGTCTACCCCCGCCCCGTGCAGACCCCGCACCCGCCGGTGTGGGTGGCTTCCACGAGCCTCGACGGCTATCTGCAGGCGGCCAAGCGGGGCTACAACCTGCTCGGCATGACAATGCTGAAGGGCCTCGACGACGTGGCCGAAGACATCGCGGCCTACAAGAAGTGCTTGGCGGACAGCGGTTTCGACCCCGACTCGCGACGGGTCGCGCTCATGATCCCGTGGCACGTCGCCGAGTCGCGCGACGCCGCCTACGCCAACGCCGCCGACGCCATCATGTGGTACATCCGGCGGCAGGTGAACCTGGTGGCGCCGCCCGATTACTTCGATGCACGACATGCGACCCACCGCATCCTGGGGCAGGAGGCAGCGGGGCAGAGCGGCGAGGACGCTTTGGAGACGTTACGCGAGCACCACATGATCGTCTGTGACGACGTGGAGGGTTCCCGCAAGGCGCTCCAGCGCCTGCACGAGGCGGGTGCCACCGACCTGATCTGCCAGTTCCAGGTCGGCGGGCTCGCACAGGAGCACGTGCTGAACACCATCTCCCTGTTCGCCTCCGAAGTGGCAGGACTGTAAGACATGACAAACGTTGCACACGGCGAAGTCAGCACCCAAGCGCCGCATCGCTGGGTCCACCGGTCCAATGCGAGCACCACCCTGTTCAAGCCGGCGCAGGCAACCGGACTACTGCTGGGCTCCCCCACCGCGGACGCGGTCGTGCCGTTGTCCCCGGAGGACGCGGCGGCAGCGTTGCGGCTCACCGCGGAGACGTTGACGGCCGCAGGAGTCGATCAGCGCGACCGCGTGGTCGTCGCACTCAACAACGACGGGGACCTTGCCGGCGCCCGCATCGCGGAAGCAGCCGCTCAGATCGCGGAGGCAGCCATGAGCGTCGGCCCGCGCGGCCGGATGCGCCTCCTGCAAGTGTTGGAAAGCACGCGTGCCAACGTCCTCGTAACCACTCCGACCGGGGCGGCTGACCTGCTTGCCCGCTTGCACATGGAGTTCCTGGTCGATCCGCTCGACCTCGAATTCCGGCTGCTGATCGTCACCGGTGAGATCGCGAACGACAAGACCTACCGGCACTTGGCCGCCGAATTCGGGGCGACGGTCCTGGAGCTCTACACAGAGCCGCTGACCGGAGTGCCGGTCGCCCACCGCGACACCGGTCTCGGAAAGCGGATCGCCACGGCCACACCGGGCCTGCTCGCGCTGGCGGCGCTGGACCGGGACGAGGTGATCGACGCTGGAAAACCGGGCGCGCGCGGCGAAATCGTCGCCCTGCATCACTGGCACTCGGAACTGGCCTCGATCGCGCTCCGAACGGGCCACGTCGCCGAAACCGATGACACCGGCGCCCTGCTCACGCCCGCGCACACCATCGGAGACGCCATTCTGGTCCGTGGTCGATGGCTGTCGATAGATGCCCTGACCAAGGCGCTGCGCAAGATCGACGGCATTACCCGATGGCAGTTCGAGGTATCCCGCAAGGGCACGCTCGACGCCGCCACTCTCACGGTGAGCTTCAACCGGGACAGCTTGATCCGGAACGGGATGTGGAAATCCCGCATCGAACAGGCACTGACCACACTCACACCGGTCAAGATCGCCGTGGAAGTGGACGAACACATCCGAGAGGAACCTGCCGCGCCGGAGATCATCGACCACCGGGACGGTCAGCACCTCGGCACCGATCGAGCTCGGGTGCAGTAACAGCCGCCTGTCGCGTCCCGAGGCCAAGCGCCTCAAAAAGGCGCTCGGGGGGCGTCAATAGACATTCAAGAGGGGGAAACAGTGCGCGTAGCGCTGTTTCCCCCTCGACGTTTTACGCGGGCAGAATGCCGGGTTCGGTGATGTCGTGCCGTACCAGGACCTTCACGTGGTCGATCCGCCGTGCGTCGTCGGGACGGAGCGCCTCGAACACGTCCCGGACCGAGTCGAGGCCCGCGTAGCCCGTGACGACGGACGCCACATCGAACCTGCGCTCCACGATGTGCTCGAACATCCGGCCGAAGGCCACGTAGCCCGCCTCGTCCGGTCCTGGTCCGCCGACGAACTCCAGGGACGCGTTCTTCAGGATCCCCACGACCGGACGGATCGGATCGGGCAGCATCCCCGCACCCACGATCAGAATCCGGGTGAACCTCGGCGCCGTCGCCATCAAGTGATCCAGCAGCCCGCGGGCGCCCGATGCCTCGAACACGTGCAGTGTCAGACCGGGCTCGGCGAGCTCGCGCCACACCTGGACCGGATCTTGCTCGAACGGGTTCACCACCGCGTCCGCACCGATCGATGCCGCGATTTCCCGTCGCCGCGCCGACGGATCGGATGCGACGACGGGGTGCACACCGCGGTGCACGAGTTCCACCACACTGCCGAGACCCACTGGTCCGCATCCGGTGACCAGCGCACCTACCCCGGGCCTGGTTCGCGCCCGCAGCACGGCGTTCACACCGGTGGCCATCGGCTCGGTGACAGCGGCGAGGATCGGCGACTCCGACTCGGGAATCGCCAGATGTCCGTAGGCTTGGACGACCACGCGCTCGGCCAACCCGCCCGGATACTCCTCGCAGTAGCCAACCGTGCGCGGCAGGCCGTCCCGGTCGACGACAGCCGGCAGGACCACGAGGTTCTGGCCGGAGTGGAACTCCTTCACCCCGTCACCGGTGGCCAGCACGCGGGCCGTGAACTCATGTCCCAGCACAAGATCGTGGTCGGGCTCGAATATCTCCCCTGGCACATCCGCGTCCTCGTGTGCCTGCAGGAAGTCCGCCGTGTGCTGCCAGGCGGACAGGTCGCTGCCGCAGATGCCCACCGCCAGTGGCTCCACCAACAATTGACCGGGCCCCAGCACGGGTTCAGCCACATCCGCGACGGCGATCTTTCCCTTCCGGAGAACCGCAGCACGCATCGGAATCCCGTCCCTTCGTCGGTTGGGCCGGTCGGCGGGCAGGTGACGATCGGCTGCCCACCGACCGGAGTCGTTACAGATACGCCTCAGCGGACCACTGTTCGAGCTTGCCTTGGAGCGACCGCAAGGCGCGCAATGCCTGCGCACCGTCGAAGGCGCGGTGGTCGAAAGTGAGGCCCAGCCGCGCGATCGGCCGGATCGAGACGTACTCCTCGCCAGTCTGCGAGGTCACCACCACCGGTGTTCGGATGATCGCGGGCACACCCAGCGAGGCGACCTGGGGCCGGGTCAGGATCGGTGTGGCGGTCACGCCTCCGACACTGCCGGAATTGCTGATCGTGATCGTCCCGCTGGCCAGGACTTCCTGGGTCACCTGGCGGTTCTGGACTCGCGCGGAGACCCCGGCGATGGCATCGGCAAGGCTGAAGATGGTGCGAGTCTCCGCGTTGCGCACGACCGGAACCAGCAGTCCCTGTGGCGCATCCACCGCGATTCCGAGGTTGATCGGCCGCCACCGCAGCAAGTGCGTGTCCGTGAAGGTCGCGTTGAGGTCCGGATGCTCAGCGACCACCGCACACAGCGCTCTCGCGATGAACGGCAGGAAACTCAGCTTCGCCTCACCCCGGGCGATCCGCAGCTCGTTGAGCTCGGACCGAGCCTGGACCACGGCGGACATGTCGACATCGACCTGCGCGGTGACCTGCGGAGCCGTGGTCACCGATTCCAAAAGGTTGCGGGCGATCGCTTGTCGCTGCGGGCTGAGCGCGACCGCCTCGTGGGCCACTGACTCGTACCCGGTCGGCGAGCCGACGACCCCAGAACCGCGAGCCACTGAGGCCGCGGTCGAGACCGCGGCCGGAGCAGGGGCGACGGCGAGGTCGGACGTCGACGCGACGGCAGCGGCTTCCACATCCTTGCGGGTCACCCGTCCGCCAGGCCCGGTTCCGTTGACCGTCTTCAGGTCCATGCCCAGTTCCTTGGCCAGCTTCCGGACCGGAGGCGTCGAGGGCACGCGACGCGGCTGGCCGGGCGTTTCCTGGACTGCGGAAGCCGGAGCAGGCCACCACGCCGCTTGCAGCACGAGCGAGGCGCCTTCCGGGAGATCGACGGCCGCGACGGGGACGGGCATCGACCGCGGGGCAGCGTCGGCAGCGCCTGCCGGTTGACTGCTGCCATGGCCGTTCTGCGGGAGCTCGACCAGTGGTGCGGATTCCGACGCAGTTCTGGGAAGTTCTGCGCTTTGACGAATCGCCTCGGCGATCTCCTCCTCCCTGGCGTCGAGCGGCGCAAAGCGAGCGATCACCGCGCCGACCGGAACCTCATCGTTGACCGCGATCAGCTGGTCGATCAGGACACCCGATGCGGGCGAGGCGATCTCGGTGTCCACTTTGTCGGTGGACACCTCGCACAACGGATCCGACTCCGCGACGCGGTCGCCGGGTGAGACAAGCCACGCGGTCAGCAAGGCACGCTCCACCACTCCCATGTGCGGCATGTGGACATCGAACAGGGTGGGCATCTCGGATCTCCCGGGTTGCGTGGTCATTCGCGGTGCAGGCGGCGAGCCAGTTCGACGATGTCGGTGACGCTCGGGAAGCAGTGGTCCTCCAGGAACCTGCTGGCGGGGATCGGAGCGTCGAGCGCACCCAGCCGGGCGACCGGCGCCTGGAGAAGGGAGAAGCAGCGTTCCTGGATCACGGCGGCGATCTCCGCACCCGGCCCCGCAGTGCGCGGCGCCTCGTGGACGATCATGGCGCGGCCGGTATTGGCGACGGAGGCGACGATCGCCTCGTGGTCCAGCGGCACCAGCGTGCGCAGGTCGATGACCTCAAGATCAATCCCTTCGGCTTTCAAGGTCTCGGCCGCCTCCAGGACGCGCGGCACCATGCAGCCATAGCTGATCGCCGTGATACCGGCACCGGGCCGCGCGATGGAGGCCCGTCCCAGCGGCACAACATAATCCGGGTCGGCGGGTACCGGGCCGCGTTTGAAGTTCAGCTGCTTGCTCGGGTAGTACAGCACCGGGTTCGGGTCGCGGATGGCCGCCTTGAGAAGCGCTTTGGCGTCGGCCGGATTGGACGGGACGACTGCCTTCAATCCCGGGAAATGCATCGGCAGCATCTCCATCGATCCCGAGTGCTCGGGCCCGGCGCCGCCACTGGGGCCGATCGGCATGATGATGGTCGCGGGCAACTCGAACCGACCACCATGCATGTGCCGCCACTTCCCCAGCTTCTGGAAGATCTCATCGCCCGCGATCAGCCCGAAGTCGGCGAAGCCGAGTTGCACGACCGGACGCATGCCCGTCATGGCGGCGCCGGCCGCGGCGCCCACCACGAACGCTTCGGTAATTCCGATGTTGCGGATGCGAGCGGGCCCGAACTCCTCGAAGAGGCCTCGCCCGCCGCCGAAGAATCCGCCCAGGGCGACGTCTTGGCCCATCAGGAAGACGGAGGGATCGCGCCGCATTTCCTCGGCGAGCGCGGCTCCCTGCGCCGCGTCGTAGCTCAGCACCTTGGTGCCGGCCGCGGATTCCACACTCACACGAACACGTCCTTCAGAATTACGGAGGGGTCGGGGTACGGTGCGGCCTCGGCTTCCTCCAGCGCGGCGGCGACTTCGTCCCTTGCCTGCTTGAGGATCCGGTCTGCGTGGGCAGGGTCGAGACGGGCCCGCATGATCTCGACCGGATCGCAGTAGTCGGCGAGAAAGTCGGCTGGTCGGTACTGCTGGGCGTCGCCCTCCCAATGCCCGCCGACTCGGGTCACCGTTGCTTCGATCAAGGTGGGTCCCTGACCTGCTCTGGCCCGATCAACCGCCTTCGCGACCGCCTCGTACATCTCGAGTGCGTCGTGCCCGTCCACGACCTCGCCTGGCACGCCGTAGGCAGCGGCCCGCTCGGCGATCGTCTTGGTCGGGCTCACCTCCTCGAACCTCGTCGAGACCGAGATTCCGTTGTTCTCACAGAAATAGATCAACGGAAGCCGCCAAACCGACGCCTGCAGAAGCGTTTCGTGGAAGGTGCCGCGAGCCGCGGTACCGTCGCCGAAATTAGCCAGGGCAACCTGATCGGTGCCACGGAGTTGCGCCGACAGCGCGGCACCCGCGGCGATGTGGTAGACGCTGCCCAACGTCGCGCCCTCCCCCATGATGCCCAGCGAGGCATCGGCCCAATGCGGCACTCCCGCGCCTTTGCCGCCGGCAGACCCGGTGACCTTGCCGAGCAGGTCGCCGATGATCGGGCCCAGCGCCATCCCCTTCGCCAGCGGCCATGTCGCACCGCGGCCCTGGTAGAAAAGGTAGTCGTCCCGTCGCAGTGCCGCTGCCGCGCCGGCGGCAGCGCCCTCCTGACCCTTGCCCGGGTGCCAGTAGCCGGCGAACCCGTGATCTCTGATGTGGACGGCGAGCGCGTCCTCGACGGCACGGGCGCGCGCGATGACGGTGAAGAGGGAGACGACCAACTCCTCGCGAGGCGAGCCGACTTCCCGGTCTTGTCCGGTCGGTTCGTTCACTGTGCGTCCTCCGGTCGTATGGGTTGCTTGCCGCGTGATTGCCATCTGCACCAAGCAGAAAGGACAGCTCCACTACTTCTTTGATCAAAAAGAGCACCGCGAGCGATGCGACGGAATGCGCGAGCGCTCAACGGACCGTGGTGGGTGCACTCTGAGCGGATTTGATGCCGTCACCGGGGACCTCCGCGTCATTGCGGGACCGGCCAACGGCTCGAACGGCCGTGGCTTTGACCACAGAGCCTAAACAGATCAACTGATCGAATCAAGTGTTCGATTCACTTGCTCGATAGACTGGACGCGTTCGCAACCGAGGGAGGACCGATGGCCCGGCGCAGTGGACCGCGGGACGGCGACGCAACGCGTGCCGCGCTGCTCGACGCCGCCGCGAAGCTTTTCGCCGAGCAAGGGGTCGACGGCGTGTCGATCCGGGCGGTCAACTCCGAAGCGGGACTCGCTCCGGCCGCCGTGCACTACCACTTCGGTTCGAAGGACGCTCTGCTCAGCGCGCTCTTGCTCCGCGACGGCGACCCGGTGCGGAACCGCATCCATGCACTCGCCGAGGAGTGCGCGGCGGAGGAGGCGGTGCCCACTGCCCGGCAGTTGGTCGACCTGCTGGCCGTTCCCTACCGCGAGCTAATCGAACGTGACGCGGTGCGGGCCTCCCGATGGCTCGCGATCTGCGGGCAACTCAGCCTGGCGCACGACGAACGACTGCTTGGCACCTCGCCGGCTACGAACGAACTGTTGCTTCGCCTGGTTGCCAGGGCCTATCCGGATGTCGTGCCGCACGAGCAGGAACTGCGTTGGTCCATCGCGGTGAACACGCTCATCGTGATGACTGCACGCTGGTCGGCAGCAGCAGCGAGGACGCCAACCGAGAATGCCGAACGACAACTGGAAGTGCTGACCGAGTTCGTCGCGGGCGGGCTCGATCATGCGATGACGGTGGCTCGGCGGAAGAAGTCCCTCCGACGGTGACCTGATCCCGGTCAGCGCGTGACGAACGCCTGCATTGCTGCCTGCGTGTCCGGCGACGCAGCCAGGGTGGCGATCGTGCGCGCTTCCTCGGCGAGGTGGTCCAGCAGGCCTGTTTCGGCTGCGCTCCGGATCAGGCGTTTGGTTTCAGCGAACGCCGCCGCGTCACCTGCGGCCACCTCGGCGGCGAGTTCCCTTGCGGTCGCCTGGAGCAGATTGGGCTCCACCAGTCGTGATACCAGGCCCCAGTCCAGTGCCTCACGTGCGGAAACCGTGCGATTGGTCAGTGCGAGGTCCATCGCGCGGCGGGCACCGATCAGCCGAGGCAGGAACCACGAGCCGCCGCAGTCCGGCGATAACCCGATCGCGGTGTAGGCCAGCCGGAACTTCGCCGACTCCGCTGCCAACACGAGATCTCCGGTCAAGGCGAGACGGACCCCGGCCCCGGCCGCAGCGCCCTGTACCGCAGTGATCACCGGCACCGGCGCCTGGGCCAGAGCCGCCACCGCCTCGTGGGCAGTGGTGGCGACGGCCCGCAGGTGACTCGCGGTTCCGCCACCGCGTCCGGCGAAGTCATGCAGGTCGCCGCCCACGCAGAAATTCTTGCCCTCCGCGCGAACGAGAACGCACCGCACGTCCTCCGCATCCACCGCCACAGCGGCATCTCGCAGTTCGGTGGCCAACCCCAGATCGACCGCGTTACCTCGCCCGCCGTCGGCCAGGACGATCACCAGGACGCCGCGGTCGCGCTCGACCCGGACGCGCTCGGTCATGACAGTTTCCCCTCGCTCCAACGGTGGCGGTAGCGTGCAAGCTCTCGTCGCGCGACCACCATCCGGTGGACCTCGTCAGGTCCATCAATGAAGCGCATCGTCCTGGCCTGCACCCACAACTCCGCCAGCGGCGTGTCCTGCGACAGCCCGGCCGCGCCGTGCACCTGAATCGCCTTATCCAGCACCCACTCCGTGACAGCGGGGGCTGCGACCTTGATCGCGGAGACCTCGGTGCGCGCGGCCTTGGCTCCAACGCGATCGATCACCGACGCGGCGTGCAGCACCAGCAGCCGCACCTGGTCGATCCGCACCCTGGCTTCGGCGATCCATTCCTGAATCACTCCCCGTTCGGCCAGAGTCCGACCGAAGGTTTGTCTGTCCAGAGCGCGCCTGCACATCAGTCCCAGGCCACGTTCTGCCATGCCGACCATGCGCATGCAGTGGTGGATGCGGCCAGGACCCAACCGGGCCTGAGCCATCGTGGCGCCCGTGCCCTCATCACCGAGCAGATTCGCCTTCGGCACACGGACATCGGTGAACTCGATCTCACCGTGGCCGCCACTGGCCGAATGGGTGTAGCCGAACATGTGCAGGCCACGAACGAGACGCACACCGGGGGTGTCGGCGGGAACCAGCACGATGCTGTGTCGTGACCGGGGCTCAGCCTGCGGGCTCGACACGCCCATGACCACGAGCAGTCGGCAATCGCTGCTCAACGCGCCCGTCGACCACCACTTCCGGCCGTTGATGACGTACTCGTCGCCGTCCGGCGAGATGCGGGTGCCGAGGTTTCCCGGGTCCGACGAGGAGACGTCGGGCTCGGTCATGCAGTAGGCCGAACGGATCTCGCCTGCCAGGAGCGGATCGAGCCACCGCTTCTTCTGTTCATCGGTTCCGAACGTGGCCAGCAACTCTATGTTCCCGGTGTCCGGCGGTGCGCAGTTGAGCGCTTCGGGAGCGATGGCCGGGCTGCGCCCGGTGATTTCGGCCAGCGGAGCGTACTGCACATTAGTCAGGCCCCGCCCATGTTCGGGGTCCGGCAGGAAGAGATTCCACAGCCCTCTGCGGCGAGCCTCACTCTTGAGCCGCGCCATCACCGCGGGCCGCTCCCAGTCGACGTCGACCGCGTGATCGGCGAACTGGGTCTCGGCCGGATACACGTGCTCATCCATGAACGACAGCAACGCTCGCCGAAGCTGCTCGGTGCGGTCGTCGAAGGTGAAATCCATGACTTGAACCTGCTCCGTTCACATCTGTGCGAGCCCACGTTCCACCAGCGGCTCCACCATCGCCCCGATGTCCGTGAAGCCCGCACCGACAGTGAGTCCGTTGGTGTGGCGGTAGTGGATGCCCTCCAGGATCACCGCGAGCTTGAAAAACGAGAACGCTTGGTACCACGTGAAGTTCGTCAGGGGCAGACCGGACCTCTCCTCGTAGCGGGCGGCAAGCCGGGACCACGACGGGTAGCCTTCGTGCGCTCCGGCCGTGCCCGCGATCGGGTTGTCGATGCCACGCCATCCCTCCCAGAACAGGTAGACCAGTGCGACGTCTGTCAGCGGATCACCCACGGTGGACATCTCCCAGTCCAGGACTGCACGCAGCACGGTGCCGTGCTGCAGGCCGAAAACCATGTTGTCGAGCCGGAAGTCACCGTGCACCACGCACGCTCGGTGGCTGTCCGGTACGTCGGCCGCGAGCCGGTTCGCCAGTTCGTCGAAGCCAGGAACGTCACGGGTTCGCGACGCGGCCAGCTGGCGGGACCACCGCCGGAGTTGCCTCTGGAGGTAGCCGGACGGACGCCCGAAATCCCCGAGCCCGACGGTTTCCGCGTCGATGCGATGGAGCTGGGCCAAGGCGTCTACGTAGGCCGTGCCTATTGCCCCGCGTGTGGCGGTCGGCACCGTGGCGAGGTCGGCGTCACTGCGGAGAATCGATCCCTCGACGCGGTCCATGACGTAGAACCGGGCGGACGGCTCCTCGACGGCCAGCAAGATGCCGGGAACCGGGAACCCGGCTTGCCGGAGTGCCCGCTGAACGCGGACCTCTCGCGCCATGTCGTGCGCGGTTTCCAGCACATGCCCCAGCGGCGGTCGCCGCAGAATCCACTCCGACTCGCCGTCGCCGAGCACGAACGTCAGGTTGCTGCGACCGCCTGCCAACAGGTCCAGCCGCAGCGGACCGGCAGGGGTAAGACCAGCGCGCTCACGCAACAACCGGGCGACGAGATCGAGATCGACCGCACCGTTGTAGTCCCCGACCATCGAGCTCACCATCCGCCTGCTCCTCACCTCGAGATCGATCTCGTGCAGGCAAAACTATTCGATCGCATATTCAAATCATCTGATCGGATCAGCCTCCGGTCAAGACCCGAGCGGGTTGACAGACTCAGGGCGACGATCCACAATTAACAAGCAAGCGCTTGGTTGGAGGAACTATGACGAGGGAATCCACCGTGGTCGCGTTGCGCGACGACAGCGGCTTCGACACCGTGCCGGACGCGATCATGGCACTGGCTCGTGGCGGCATCGCGGTCGTTGTCGACGACGAGGACCGCGAGAACGAAGGTGATCTGGTGATGGCGGCCGAGTTCGCCTCGCCCGAATCGATCGCGTTCTTCGTGCGGCACACATCGGGATTCCTCTGCGTGGCAATGCCCGCCGAACGCGCCGATGAGCTCGACCTGCCCCCGATGGTTCCCCCGGCCAGCAATTCGGAAGCGCTGACAACGGCTTTCGCGGTCTCGGTCGATGCCCGCGACGGCATCAGCACCGGCATTTCGGCCGCCGACCGTGCGCAGACCACTCGCCTGCTGGCCGACCCATCGACGACGGCCGCCGACCTGAACAGGCCCGGCCACGTGATGCCGCTGCGCGCCCGCCCGCAGGGCGTGCTCGAACGGCCCGGCCACACGGAGGCTACCGTCGACTTGTGTCGGTTGGCCGGGCTCACGCCGGTCGGTCTGCTGTGCGAACTCGTCCGCGACGACGGCTCGATGGCTCGACGTCCTGATTTGCTCGCCTTCGCCAGAGTGCACGGACTGCCGGCCATCACCATCCGCCAGCTCATCGCCTTCCGGCGCAAGCACGACGCGGCGGCGGCGTTCAGCACCAGCAGCCGGATACCGACCCCGTTCGGGACGTTCACGGCGCACGCCCACCGCGGGGCCAACGGAGTCGAGCACCTGGCGCTGGTCATGGGCGACCCCCGCAAGCACCCCGCGCCCCTGGTACGAGTGCACAGCGAGTGCCTGACCGGGGACGCGTTCGGCTCGCTGCGGTGCGACTGCGGCAGCCAGTTGCAGCACTCGCTCCGTGTCATCGCCGATGCAGGCACCGGCGTTCTCGTGTACCTGCGCGGGCACGAGGGGCGGGGAATCGGCCTGGCGGCCAAGATGGCGGCGTACTCGCTCCAGGAACAGGGCTACGACACGGTCGACGCCAACCTCGCCCTCGGCATGCCGGTGGACGCGCGTGACTACGCAGACGCCGCTGCGATCCTCGCCGACCTGGGCGTCCCGCGCGTGCGGCTGCTGACCAACAATCCGGCCAAGTTCGACGCGCTGACCGAAGCAGGCATCCAGGTCGTCGAACGTGTCGCACTCCCTGTCGAAGCGACCGCGGAGAACATCTCCTACCTGCGCACGAAGAGTCGACGAATGGGTCATGTCATCGACGGCCTGACCGGTGCGGCAACCATCGTCGGTTGAGCAGACCCGTGCCCTGTACAGATCCATTCGAAGGTGAGATGGGATGACAGACTTCTCCGACCGCCCTGGAGCCGCGCTGATCACGGGCGGAACCGGCGGCATCGGTGCGGCAATCGTGCGAGTGCTGGCCCAGCGTGGCAGCGATGTCGCCTTCACGTACCGCGCCAACCGGACTGCTGCCGAGGAGCTTGCCTTCGAGGTCGAAGGCCTGGGACAACAACCTCTGGCGCTGCGGCTGGACTTGACCGACGAAGCGGCCACCGACGACGTCGTGGCGAAGGTGGCGGACACCTTCGGCGGTATCCACACCGTGGTGTACGCGGCGGGCCCGCATGTGCCGATGGTGCATTTGAGCCGGGTCACCCCGCAGCAGTACCGCGCCCAGATCGAAGGTGACGCGGTCGCGTTCTTCAACCTGGTGCACGCCGCACTGCCGAAGTTGCGGGAATCCGGTGGAAACATCGTCGCGGTGACCACCGCAGCCACCCGTCGTTTCCCGGTCCGTGACGGGCTGTCTTCCGGAACGAAGGGTGCGGTCGAGGCCGTGGCGCGCGCGCTGGCTGCTGAAGAGGGTCGATTCGGGGTTCGGGTGAACTGCGTCGGCCCTGGGATGCTGACCGACGGCATGGCCGAGCGACTGATCAGCTCCGGTGAGCTCGACGAGTCGGCGCTCGAGGTCACCCGCCGCAACATCCCCCTGCGCCGCTTCGGCGATGCGATGGACATCGCCGAAGCAGTCGCTTTCCTCGCGTCGGACCGCGCCGACTTCATCACCGGCCAGTCGCTCGACATCGATGGCGGGTACTGCGTTTGAATCGTCAGCTCTGACCCGTCATCCGGCGGAAAACGTCTATCAGTTCGTCCCGCAGCCGCTTGCTGATCACCGCTCCAGGCTGCAGCGCAGTGAAGGCGTGCGGAACTTCCGGAACGACATGGAGTTCCGTCGGCACGCCGGCAGCCTGGAGTCGGAGTGCGTATTCGATGGCTTCGTCGCGGAGGCAGTCGACCCCGGCCGCGAGCACGTACGCGGGAGGAAGCTTGGAGACGTCGTCGGCCGCGGGCGGGGAACCGTAGGGCGGCGGATCGGTCCGCGCGGTCCCTAGGTAGTGCTCCCAGCAATGGAAGGCATCGGTGGAGTTGAACACGGGCGCGTCCGCGAGCGTACTCATAGACGGCCCGCTCATGGTGGAATCGAGGAACGGGCACAGCAGGACCTGTCCGTGAACGGCAGGCCAGCCCTCATCTCGGGCGCGCAAGGCCACCGCCGCGGCGAGTCCGCCTCCGGCACTCTGGCCCGCCACGACGACGGGCCCCATCGGATACGAGGCGGCGATGTCGAGCAGCACCGCGTAGCAGTCGTCGAGGCCGGCCGGATACGGATCCTCCGGCGCCAACCGGTACTCCACCGACATGACGACCGCATCGGCACCCACCGCCAGCCTGGCGCAGAAGGGCTCATCATCCTCCGGATCACCGACGCAATACCCGCCACCGTGAATCCACAGCACCACCGGCGCCTCATCACCGACGTCATCCGGGACGTAGCACCGAACCGGAATCTCGTGACCACCCACACCGGGCACTTTCTGGTCCTCGTGAGACACCCCTTCCGGCCACGGCACCGGCGACAGCTCGCGGCGTGCCTCGGCCGCGATCTTCCGCTGCGCGGCTGGGTCGATGAACTGCGGTGGCGGAAACGCCACCAGGAATTCAGCAAAATCCGGGTCCATCGATCGGATCTCCCTTCGTCTCAACCTGTTCCGGTAGCTCCGCCATCGACGACGAGCTCCGTACCCGTGAGGTACGAGGATTGGTCACTGGCGAGAAAAAGCGTCGCCTCGGCTACCTCGGTCGCTCGCCCGGCACGACCCAGTGGCGTGCCCGCCCAGTGCGCGGGGTCGGCGAGCACCTGCGGTGAAACGTTCCGTTCGAGCATGGGGCCTTCGATCGCGCCCGGCATCAGGCAGTTCACGCGGATGCCCAACTCGGCCAGCTCCACCGCGGCCACCTTTGTCAACCCGCGCAGCGCCCACTTGGTCGTGCCGTAGGCGGCGTGGCCGGGATAGCCGGTGAGCCCGGCGGTCGACGAAATGTTGATGATCGAACCGCCCCCGCCTGACGCCATTCGTGGTGCGGCGGCCCGGATTCCGAGGAACGGCCCGCGCAAGTTGACGGCGAAGATGGTCTCCAGCCCTTCCACCGTCTCCTCGATCAGCGGTTTCGTCCAGTACCGGGCGGCATTGTTCACGAGGACGTCGAGGCGACCGTGCTGCTCGATGACGTCGTCGAGCACCGCTTGCCATGCGAGCTCGTCCGCGACGTCGAGGAGGGCGAACTCGACGCCCTCCCCGCACGCGGCGGCGGTGGCCCTGCCTCTGTCCTCGTCGACATCGGCGATCAGCACCCGCGCGCCCTCCCTCGCGAAGACATTGGCTTCGGCAGCCCCTTGATCCCCAGCACCGCCGGTGATCAGCGCGACCTTTCCGGCAAGGCACATCAGGCGTCGGCCTTCCGGCGCAGTTCCTTCTCCCGGAAATGCGGGATCACTTTCTCACCCCATTGCCGGATGGTCTCCATACACACTTCCTGAGGGACGGTTCCCATCTGGATCAGGCACAACACTTCGTCCACGTCCACGCGCTCGAGCTCGGTCACGTAGTCGATGGCGGTCTCAGCCGTTCCGTAAGCGTGATCGATGTTGAAGTTCGCGTACGCCAGTGAACGTTCCGAATACTGCGGCAGTTCGCCGCGGTCATAGGCTGCGGCGCGTTCATGGGCCTGCTTGCGCATGAAGGCGATGTTGTCGTCGTTGACGGTGTCGCCGCCTGGCGGCTGCTCCCCGCCGAGGTGCCAGTAGCCGATCGACTCGCCGAAGAACCGCTGTCCTCGTGCGCCGATCTCCTTCGCCCGTTGCCCGTCGTCGAGCACGATGGTCGGGCACAACGCGACGAACTGATCATTGGTGTGATCGGAGACGAGGTTGTCTCCCGTTCGTGTCTCGCAGCGCTCGCGGTAGATCTTGTGCTGATGCGCGACACTGTCGATGCCGGCGAACCCGAAGATCAGCGCGCCGACTCCCAGGTCGGCCGAGTGCACCACGGTGTCCGGCTTCGTGCTCGCCAGATACAGGGGGGGATGTGGCCGCTGGATCGGTCGGGGCAGAATGCGTAATGGCGCGTTGCCATCGGGAGCCTTCAGGTCCAGCAATTCGCCGTGCCACTCGAAGCTGTCCGAACGCCAGGCAGTGCTGATGATGCGCAGCGCCTCCTCGACCTCCGCCGCCGTCCTTTTCGGGTCCACATTGCACATCGCCGCTTCCTGCAGCGTCCCGCCACGCGCCGCACCGAGATTCAGTCTTCCGCCGGACAACACGTCGAGGAACGCAGCACGCTCGGCAACCCTGGTCGGGTAGTTGTAGTTGAACGGCATGCACACCGCCCCGTGACCGATCCGGATGCGCGAGGTTTTCGCCGCCACCGTGGCTAAGAACAGCTCAGGCGCCGACATGTGGGAGTAGTGCTCGAGCCCGTGATGCTCGACCGCCCAGACGCCGTCGAAGCCCATTTCCTCGGCATATATGGCCTGTTCGATGGAGTCGAAGTAGATCTGCCGTTCCCGTTCCGGGGTCGGATCGGCAATCTGCGCTTCGAAAATCATCGAGAACTTCACACCATCACCTCAAGGTATACACTAGCGCTTGCTTGGCTGGAGGTAATTTGACCCACCATTGGACAGGGCTGAGATCAGGAGACACGCAAGGCGAGACGAATTCTGGCCAGCGCTCGGACCCGTTGCCCAAGGAGGGCGAGGCTCACGGACAGAGTGACGTCATCGAGCTCTCCGCTGCCGACATCGGCCGCATCCACGCAGATCCCGCTGCCGACGACATAGCCACCGAGGCCACGCACGGTGCGCCTTGCCCAAACAAGATTTCGGGCCGTCTGCACCAGATCATGCCCGACTGCGATGACACCAACCGGCCTGCCGCACATGCCTCCGCGACCGAATCGGTCGAGGCCATGCACAACAGCCGGGGGCGGGGCGTTGCCCGCCCAAGACTCCAGTGCCATTAGCAGGCCGTCCGGCGCGTCGGCGACATGCGCCGAATCATCGCCCAGTGCGGCGGACAACAGGAGCGGAAGAGCAGGCGACTCTCCGAGGCGTACGCCCGCGATAAGGATCTCTGGCGCCAAAGGCGGCGCGACGGAAGGGGGTGCGATACCGAGACTTGCGGTCATGGCCATCTCCCACGGCTATGTAGGGGACTGGACCGATGTAACCCCCATCACCAGGGCTAGTCAATAGACTCTGAGTCTAGTTATTGACCCAGCGATCTCTTAACCGATTCAACTGGACGTTCCTCCCGGCTCCTCGCACCCCAGGGCCGCGCTCCACATGAGCGCGAGGACCGAGACGATCTCGCCGCGGTCGACGTCCCAGCCGTGGTGCATCGACCAGCGCAGGAACAGTTGCTGGAGCTGCGAGAACAGCACGATCGCCCGCGCCCGAGCCTCCCCAGGGCTCCACCGGCCACTCTTCTGCAGCGCGGCGCCCAGTAGCTCAATGTCGCGCTCGAAGCTCACCTGTTGCCTCTCTCGCACCGCGGGCTCCAGCAGGGCGGCCTCCGTCGCGGCCGCCGACGCGGCACCGGTGCGTTCCCACACCTGCACCGTGCCCTCCAGCCACGCCCGGACCTTCTCCCGAGTGGGCGCCTCAGCCAGTTCGACCAGAGCGGCGTACACGGGTTCGTACTCGGCGTCCAGGCGCCGCAGCGCCTCGATGACGACGTCGGCCTTCGACTTGAAGTGCAGGTAGAAGGTCGCCCGGGTCGTGCCGGCGGCGGCGGTGATGTCGTCGATCGTGGTCGCGACGTAGCCCGAGGACGAGAAGCACTCGACCGCCGCCTCCGCCAACCGGGAACGAGTGAGCTCCCGGTGCAACTGGCGCACAGTGCCGCGCCGCTTCGCTTCCTGCCCCATCAAGACCCCCTGCGCCCGGCTACCGACCCGACGCTCGATCCGACCAGCGTTCGAGCGCCCGTTTCGATCTCAGGAAAGCAAAGCAAGCATTTGACCACAACCCACGTCCCGCGCCAGCTTCACGGACGAGCATTGACGGCGCACGTGACGGGGCTTACATTGCCCACCTGAAAGCCAAGCGCTTGCTTGGCTTCTCCACAGGTGCCAGGCACCGGGGCATCCCACCAGAACCAGGAGAGCCCATGGCCCATCCACATCAGACCACCGACCGGAGCGTCCCCGCCGAACTGGACGCCGGTCGGCTGGCGAACCGCAGCACCGGTCACTGCCTGTTCGTGCTCGTCGTCATCACGTTCCTAGCCGAAATCGTCTCTTTCGAATTCACCTTCGTCTATCCGGCTCTCGGCGAAATCGCCACGATGTACCAGACGACGAGCATCGGGTGGACGCTGACGCTCGCGAGTTTGGTCGGTGCATCCATCACCGCCACGGTCGGCAAGTTGTCCGACATGTACGGCAAGAAGCGAGTCATCATCGTCATGGCCGGGGTATTCGCCCTCGGCTCAGTTGTCTGCGCGGTCGCCCCGACCTTCGAGGTACTGCTCCTCGGCCGAGTCCTGCAGGGGGTCGCAATCCCGATCAATGCGGTGAGCTTCGGTCTCGTCCGCGACGTCTTGCCCAGGCGGCTCGTACCGCTGGGGCTCGGCGTCCTCTCCTCCGGCGTCGGCATGGCGAGTGTCGCCGGTCCGTTGCTCGGCGGTGCGTTGATCGATGCGTTCAGCGTGCACAGCATTTTCTGGTTCCTCCTCTTCTACGGCTTGGTGTTCGGACTGCTGCACCTTCTCGTGGTTCCCGAAACGCCGGTCCGCAACCGGCAACGACTCGATATCGGCGGGGCCGTCACGCTGTTCGTATCCATCGGGCTCATCCTGCTCTCGGTCAGCTACGGACCCCAGTGGGGCTGGGGCTCGTGGAAGACCCTGGCGGCTCTGGTCATCGGTGTCGCCGCACTTATCGCCTTCGTCCAGGTCGAGCGCAGCGTCGCCGAACCGTTGATGCGCATCAGTCTCCTCAGGCGTGAGGCGGTCCGGCGCACGCTCCTGGTCGGCTTCCTCGGCCAGTTCCCACTCGCCGGGTTCGCGTTCCTCAACCCGCTCATGCAGCAGAGCCCTCGCCTTCCGGGCAACGACCACGGTCTCGGCCTGAGCGCGTTCAGGCTGGGCGTGGAGGTGACGCTCTTCCAAGGGGGCTTCGCCGTCATCTTCGGGATCATCGGGGGCTGGCTGTGCAGGCGATGGAGCCCGCGCCTCACCGCGATCCTCGGGTGTGCCGCTCTCACCGGCGCTACAGTGCTGCTCGCTGTCGCACACGGTTCGTTGTGGCAGGTCCAGATCATGGGCGCCTTGGCCGGCGCAGGCACGGGCTTGTACTACGCAGCGACGAGCAATCTGCTCGTCGAAGCAGTCCCGGCTAAGGAACAAGGAATCATCGCGGGGATGCAGGGCATTGTCGCCGGCGTTTCCGCGTCGGCAGCGAGCGCGCTGCTAGGCACGGTGCTGGGGCTGTACCTCGTGAGCTCCGATTCCGCGACCGGCATCATCGTCTACGGCACGGCCGGGTTCCAGATATCGCTGGTGACGTGCGCGATCATCGGTGCGGTCGGCGTCCTGTTGGCACTGCGCATGCGGCATGGCTGTGTGCCGGCGACCGGCGGGGTCGACCCCGACGCAGTTCCGACTCCACGCGACGCGAACACCAAGGCGTCTCCGCGAACGATCGGCGACGCGGTCGGCTAAATGCGGCGGACGCAGGTAGGACTCGCCGAAGGCCTCGGCGAGTCCTACCTGCGTCCGCGAGTTCTGCTTTCTACGCCAACGAAAACTAAGGTCCGCGACGGCCCGGCCCTTTGCGGTGGCGTGCGCGGCGCATGCCGGTCCCGTTCCGAGGAAGCAGGGCCGCGATGCACTTGGCCCACGGGTGACGCGAGCCGTAAGAGGGCATTTGATCTCGTTTGATGTCGATCTGTCCGTTTCAGATAGCACCTGATAGTTTGATCAACTTGTGAGTGTCCAGCGCGCGTACCCCAGCGACCTGTCCGATGCCCGATGGGCGTTGATCGAGCCGAGGTTGACGGCATGGCGTGCCGCGCGGCGCGGGCCGGGCGTGGCGGCGAGGGTGCATGACCTTCGTGAGATCGTCAACGCGATCCTGTACGTGTGCCGGACCGGGATCGCGTGGGCGTACCTGCCGCACGACTTCCCGCCCGTACCAGACGGTATATGACTACTATGCGAAGTGGGATGTCGACGGCACGACCGAGACCCTGCATGGTCTGCTGCGCCAACAAGTTCGTGTCGCGAAAAGGCGCGAGGCGACTCCGACTGCGGCGATCATTGACTCCCAGAGTGTCAAAACCCGTGCAATGTCGGTGAGTCCAGTCAGGGAATTGATGCAGGCAAAAAGATCAAGGGGAGGAAGCGGCACATCGCTACCGATGTGTTGGGACTCTTGCCTGTTGTGATCGTCACGGCTGCGTCGGTGCAGGATTCCACTGGCGGGAAACAAGTTCTGGATCATCTGGCTGCTGAGCATCCAAGCGTGTCGAAGACGTGGGTGGATGGCGGTTACAACACGTCCGTCATATCTTATGGTGCGCAACGAGATATCGAGGTCGATGTCATCAAACGCCCTACTTCCAAGGGATTTCACGTGTTACCCCGCCGCTGGGTAGTGGAGCGCACCCTGGGCTGGCTGATGCAACACCGCCGACTCGTGCGTGACTATGAGGCCCTGCCCAGGCGTTCACGCACGATGGCCCTCTGGGCGATGACTAACATAATGAGCCGCTCGCTGGCCGGAGAATCCACCCAAACCTGGCGAAACGATCCACGCAAAATGGGTATAATAGCCTAAATAGAGATCAAATGCCCTCTAAGAGTTCCTAACAAAGAATTTTGATGTGTCGGTAGCAGATTATGCAGGTGGCCAGGCCGAGGAACGCCTCGTGGATGTCGTCGCGGCGCTCCC
>NZ_JBSFLZ010000121.1:0-21597 GCF_053599315.1 Saccharopolyspora sp. NPDC000995 | reverse complement strand
CTCATCCGCATCCGTCATATCCTCACCGGTCAACACCTGAAAAAGCCGCCTCACCCCCTCCGACACCATGATCGACGAAAACATCACACCCACCCAACCCTCAAACCAGCGACCAGGAAGTCCTGAGCCGCCCCGGTGCGTCGCCAGATTTCGTCTGCTAGGCAAGCGGGAATCGTGTCTCGTTCGAAGAAGCACCCGCCGGAGCTACGTGAGCAGGCCGTGCGGATATTCGCCGAGGCTCGTGGGGAGCATGCCCCGGTGCGGTCGGCGATCCAGGCAGAGACCGATCTACCGGGTGCTGGGACAGCCGAGACAATGCGCAGATGGGTTCGCCAAAGCGAGATCGACACCGGGGCGCGTGCGGGTGTAGCGTCCGAACAATCGGCGGAGTCGCAACGGCTACGCCGGAACAACGTGGAACCAGGGCGTGACAACGCGACCTTCAAGGCGACGTCGGCTTGCTTCGCGGCCGAAATCGACCGACCACATCGCTGACCGCGAATTTCATTGCAGAACACCAGAACCTCCACAAGAGGGCCTGCGCAGAGGTGTCGAGTCGATCCGCCCCGCCCGCACAGCTGTCACGCGAGTAAAGGTCTCCGGCCCCACCTGGGCGATTCGTCTTGGGCGCGCTTGCCAACTCCAGCCAAGACACCTCGTCCGTGGCCTCCGCAAACGGTGGGGCCGCCAGCAGAAACCAACGTTGCTGACCAGACATCGCCCCTCACCGCTTCTCGTCATGCGCGCATGCGGTGTAGCGCACACGAAACCGGAGCGACGATGCCAGCCAACACGGCATTCCGCCACGAAAGACCGACAAATAAGCCCCTTTAACCCGGACAATAGAAGAAAAGGGGCACCGCGGACGGATCCGAGGCCCGGAGCCGACCGCTAGGCCCGTGAGTCGTTTCTGGTAAAACGTGATCACGCCAGGGGCACCGCAATAGCCGCCGCCGGCCATCACCCGACGACGACGGGCCGGTTTTCCGGTGATGCTGGAGACCGGTCGTCGGCAGCAGCAGCCGCAACTCGTACATGGACGCGATGGACGCCTGCCGCGAGTTCGCCAACCGCCACGGGAGGGCGCCGCTTATCATCACGGCCAACGACTCCGGCGACGAAGAGGCGGGGTGCACTGCCAGCGTCTTCACTCCTGGACGAGCACCCGGAGGTCGACGCGATCTACCCGACCGTCCGGCAGCACCTGCTCCAGCTTGGCCAGCGCGCGAACCGAGGTCTCCTCGATCCCGGACACCGTGCCGCTCGCGGCCGTGCGCAACCCGATCGCGACCGCGACGGCCTCGTCGTCCAGCAGCAGCGGCGGCAGCGCCGCACCCGCGCCGAGCCGGTAACCACCCGCCACACCCGGAGTCGCGTGCACGGGACAACCGAGGCTGCGCAAGCAATCGCCGTCCGCGCGGACCATCCGCGTGCTCACCCCAAGGCGCGCGGCGAGGTCCGCGCCCGACCAGTCTCGTCGTGCCTGCTCGGCGAGCTGAACGTCTTGGTCAACAACGCCGGAATCCCGTCTACCAAGCCGCTCATCGACACCTCCGAGGGCGACTGCGGCCGCGTCATGGCGGTCAACACGAAGGGAACCTTCCCGTCGATGCAGCACGCGGCGCGACGGATGCGCGACGGCGGGCGGATCGTCAGCATCTCCACGATGAGCACGGTGTGGGCCAGCCCGGGCGATCCGCTTACGTGGCAGGCAAAGCCGCCGTCGAGCAGTTCACGAGCGTCGCGGCGAAGGAACTCGGATCGCGCGGCATCAGTCAACGCCGTCTCCCCCGGCCCGGCCGACACAGACCTGCTGCGCGGTGCTGTCGGCGACGAGGCGCTGGCCGCCACTGCGCGCATGATCCCGCTGGGCAGGCTCGGGCGGGCGGCCACTGGCGGAGCCGACATGGGGGCGTTCCTGGCCGGCCCCGACGCGCGGTGGATCACCGGGCAGAACGTTCGCACCACCGGCGGGCTGGTGTGGTCGACCGGCCCCACCACCGGTAGGTGCCTCCCCGGGCTGACATTGCCCAACGCGGTGTGAAACGATTTCGGGTGTTTCACGTGGTCTTCTACCATCCCGAGATCCCGGGCAACGCCGGCAACGCGATCCGGATGGCGGCCGGTTCCGGCTGCGCGCTGCACCTGATCGAGCCCCTCGGCTTCTCCGTCGAGGACTCGAAGCTGCGCCGGGCCGGTCTCGACTACCACGACCGGGCGGCCCTGCATGTGCACGCCGACCTCGAATCGGCTTGGCGAGCGCTGAACCCGCAGCGGGTCATCGCGTTCACCTCGAAGTCTGAGCTCTCCTACGAGAAGGTGGCCTACCGGCCAGGAGACGTGCTGCTGTTCGGGCCCGAATCCACCGGGCTGCCCGAGGACGTGCTCGAAAGGGCGGCGTTGCAGGTCCGGATCCCGATGCTCCCCGGCATCCGCTCGATGAACCTCGCTAACTCGGCAGCGGTCGCGGTCTACGAGGCGTGGCGTCAGCAGGGCTTCGCGATGCCTTCGTAGCTAGGCCCGCACGGCCCCGCGCGAGGTTCTGGTCCACGGCCAGGTCAGCAGGGCCCACGCAACCAGCCCGACGACCACCTCAACCGCCAGGTACCAGGGCCAGCCGCCCATCACGTCCAGCAAGGACGGGTTGTTCGGCTTCCGGCTGACGAAGCCGTAGTTGGTGCCCGCCCAGGAGTTGAAGACCAGCATCGCCGCGCCCCAGCCGACGGTCACCGCGGCGGCGAACCAGTAGCCGCGCCAGTTCGGCCGCAACCCGACGCCCCAGGTCAGGTAGGCCGCAGCCCAGACGACCAGCAGGTGCTGGCCCCAGAACTCGATGAAGTCGGGCGACGGGAAGTCCGGGGCGTCCAGCGCGGGCGTGATCATCGCCTGCGGGGTCAACGTTAGCCCCCAGTAGTAGAGGAGCGCGTGGGCCAGCGGCCGATGGGTCCACAGCGCGACGGCACCGACGATCCAGGCGAGGTCGCAGAGCTGCAGCGGCAGCGATTCACCGATGTTCCAATGCGCCGGCAGGAACCGGGGGACCAGCATCGCCACGTTGAACGCCACGACCACCATGGCGAAGGTGCGCGTGAACACCACCTCGGTCCGCGG
This sequence comes from Saccharopolyspora sp. NPDC000995, assembly GCF_053599315.1. Lineage (NCBI taxonomy): Bacteria > Bacillati > Actinomycetota > Actinomycetes > Pseudonocardiales > Pseudonocardiaceae > Saccharopolyspora > Saccharopolyspora sp. NPDC000995. Next base: position 18,486 of record NZ_JBSFLZ010000121.1, on the reverse strand, counting down.
ATCGCGGTTCCGGCGCCCGAGCGCGACCAGCACGACGGCCCCGACGGCAATCAGCACCATGAGCACCCAGTGCGACGGGCCGTAGGGAACGAAGCGATCCACCGGAGGCGGCCCCACACCCCAAGCGTAGGCGAACGGATTCCCGCAATTTCAATGGAAATCGGACCTTAGATTTCCATTGAAATTGCGGGAATTATCCGCAACCACCGGCGCATCTCGCACGGTTTCAATCGAAAGTTTCAATTGAAACTGCAAGATACCGATGCCTCGGGCCTCTTTCAGACGGTGCGACGCAGGATCAGGCGTTCGCGGCGGCCTTGAGGGCCTCGGCGCGGTCCGTGCGCTCCCACGGCAGGTCGAGGTCGTTGCGGCCGAAGTGGCCGTAGGCCGCGGTCTGGGCGTAGATCGGCCGCAGCAAGTCGAGGTCGCGGATGATCGCGGCCGGGCGCAGGTCGAAGACCTCGTTGATCGACGCCTGGATCTTGACTGGGTCGACGTTCTCGGTGCCGAAGGTCTCCACGAACAGACCCACCGGGGCGGCCTTGCCGATCGCGTAGGCCACCTGCACCTCGATGCGGCTCGCCAGACCCGCCGCGACCGCGTTCTTGGCGACCCACCGCGTCGCGTAGGCGGCGGAGCGGTCGACCTTCGACGGGTCCTTGCCGGAGAACGCGCCGCCGCCGTGGCGGGCCATGCCGCCGTAGGTGTCGACGATGATCTTCCGGCCGGTCAGGCCCGCGTCGCCCATCGGGCCACCGACGACGAACCGGCCGGTCGGGTTCACCAGGAGGCGGGTGCCGGAGGTGTCGAGGTCGAGCTTGTCCACCTCGGGGCCGACCACCTTCTCGCGAATGTCGACTGCCAGCATCGACTCCAGGTCGATGTCGGCGGCGTGCTGCGTCGACAGCACCAAGGTGTCCAACCGCACCGGCTGGTCGCCCGCGTACTCGATGGTCACCTGGGTCTTGCCGTCAGGGCGCAGGTACGGCAGCACGCCGTCCTTGCGGACCTTGGTCAGCCGCCGCGACAGGCGGTGCGCCAGCGCGATCGGCAGCGGCATGAACTCCGGCGTGTCATCGCAGGCGTAGCCGAACATCAGGCCCTGGTCACCGGCGCCCTGCTTGGCGATCTCGTCGATCACGCCCTCGACGCGGGACTCGTGCGCGACATCCACGCCCTGCGCGATGTCCGGCGACTGCGAGCCGATGGCGACGTTCACGCCGCAGGAGTTGCCGTCGAAGCCCTTCGCGGAGGAGTCGTAGCCGATCTCCAGGATCTTTTCCCGGACGATCGTCGGGATGTCCGCGTAGGCGTCGGTGGTGACTTCGCCCGCGACGTGCACCTGACCGGTGGTCACGAGCGTCTCGACGGCCACCCTCGAACGAGGGTCCTGGGCCAGCAATGCGTCCAGGATCGAGTCGCTGATCGCGTCGCAGATCTTGTCCGGGTGGCCTTCGGTCACGGACTCACTGGTGAACAACCTGCGACCGGTGCGCAGGTCCGACTGCTGACTCACAACTCTCCCTGGATTTCTTCGCGTGGAAAAGCCCACAGCGATAGTCCGGCGTGCGAGGCCAGCCTACTGCCGGGGCAGCTGCCGGTTCACGGCATCCCACAATGTGGCCGCCAATCGGGACTTCGCGCCGAACGGGATCGGCTCCTCGGTGCCGTCGCCGCCCAGCAGCCAGCCCGCGTTGTCCTCGACCTCGAACGCCTGCCCGTCGCCGACGGTGTTGACCACCAGCAGGTCGCAGCCCTTGCGGGCGAGCTTGGCCCGGCCGTGCTCCAGCGCGCTGGTGGTCAGATCCCCGGTCTCCGCGGCGAACCCGACGATCACCGACGCGGCCAGCTTGCCCGCGTTCCGTGCCTCGACGAGCTCGGCGAGGATGTCCTGGTTCCTGGTCAACGCCAGCGGTTCCGGGTCCTGACCGGTCTTCTTGATCTTGTGCTCGGCCTGCGATACCGGCCGGAAGTCGGCGACCGCCGCGGCCATCACGACGACGTCCGCGCCGTCGGACTCGGCCAGCATCACCGACCGCATTTCCTCGGCGGTGCCCACCCGGATCACCCTGGTCCCGGCCGGATCGACCAGGTCGGCGGTGTGCGCGGCGACCAGCGTGACGTCCGCGCCGCGGTGCGCGGCGACCCGGGCCAGCGCGTAGCCCTGGCGGCCGGACGAGCGGTTGCCGAGGTAGCGCACCGGGTCCAGCGGTTCGCGTGTGCCACCGGCGGAGATCACCACACGGCGGCCTTCGAGGTCGCGGGGCAGCGCACGCGGTTCGGCCAGCAGCAGCCGGGCCAGGTCGACGATCTCGGCGGGGTCTGGCAACCGGCCCTTGCCGGTGTCCGCGCCAGTCAGCCGCCCGCTGTCGGGCTCGGCGACCACCACGCCGCGGCCGCGCAACAGCGCCACGTTGTCCCGCGTCGCCGGGTGCTCCCACATCTCGGTGTGCATCGCCGGCACCATCAGCACCGGGCAGCGCGCGGTCAGCAGCGTCGAGGTGAGCAGGTCGTTCGCCTGCCCGTGCGCGGCACGAGCCAGCAGGTCAGCGGTTGCGGGCGCGACGACGACCAGGTCGGCCTGCTGCCCGAGCCGCACGTGCGGGACCTCTTCGACGTCGGCGAACACGCCGGTCTCCACCGGCTGCCCGGACAGCGCCTCGAACGTCGCAGCGCCAACGAACCGCAGCGCGGCCTCGGTCGGTATCACCCGGACGCTGTGCCCGGACTCGGTCAGCCGCCGCAGGACCTCACACGCCTTGTAGGCGGCGATGCCGCCGCTGACGCCGAGGACCACCCGCGGGCGGTCCTGCGGCGCGCCCGCACCGCTGTTAACCGTCGTCACTCGCCTTCGGTGTGCTCGAGCACGCCCGCGTGGATCTCGCGGAGCGCGATCGACAGTGGCTTCTCCCGCGGGCCCGGCTCGACCAGCGGCCCGACGTACTCCAGCAGACCCTCGCCGAGCTGCGCGTAGTAGTCGTTGATCTGCCGCGCCCGCTTCGCGGAGTAGATCACCAGGGCGTACTTGGAGCTGACCTGCTCCAGCAGGTCGTCGATCGGCGGGTAGGTGATGCCCTCGACGGTGTCGGTCGACGGGCTGCTGTTGAGCGCAGCCAGCGCGCTGGGGGTGCTCACGTGAGTGGCTCCTGCTCCTCGTGGATGTCTGCTGGGGCGGCAGTGGCGCGGTCGGCGCTAGCTAAGCGCAAAAGGTGCGGTCACTGCTCGCGGCCAAGTATCAATCGTAGCAATTCGCTGGTCGCTGCCTGCACATCGGCGTTGACGACCGTCGCGTCGAACTCCGATTCGGCCGCCAGCTCCTCGCGCGCGGTCGCCAACCGCCGCTCGACCACCTCGGCGGGCTCGGTGCCGCGACCGATGAGGCGGTCCACCAGCACCTCCCAGGACGGCGGCAGCAGCATCACCAGCTGCGCCTCCGGCATCGTCTGCCGCACCTGGCGGGCGCCCTGGAGCTCGATCTCCAGCACGGCCGGCCGACCGGCCGCCAGGGCCTCCTCGACCGGTTTGCGCGGGGTGCCGTAGAGGTTGCCCGCGTAGCGGGCGTGTTCGAGCATCTCGCCGGCGGCGATCATCCGCTCGAACTCCGCGGCGGAGACGAAGTGGTAGTGCGCGCCGTCGACCTCGCCGGCGCGGGGCGCGCGGGTGGTCGCGGAAACGCTGAAGTAGATCTCCGGGGCCAGCCTGCGCACCTCGCTGAGCACGCTCGACTTGCCGACGCCGGAGGGCCCGGAAACGACGGTGAGCCGAGGCTCGCCCTGACGGACGGTCCTCGGCTCAGCGCCGGTTTTTGCGTCGATCACTCGCCGCTGAACTCGGAGAGCAGCGCCTTGCGCTGCCGCTCGCCCAGCCCGCGCAGCCGACGGCTGTTGGCGATCTCCAGCCGCTCCATGATCTGCGCAGCGCGGACCTTGCCGACGCCGGGAAGGGCTTCGAGCAGGGCGGAGACCTTCATCTTGCCCAAGACCTCGTCGTTGTCGGCGGTCTCCAGGACCTCCGCCAGCGTGGTTCCACCTCGCTTGAGGCGTTCCTTGAGCTCAGCTCGGGCGCGACGGGCGGCAGCCGCCTTTTCCAGAGCTGCTGCCCGCTGCTCCTCGGTCAGCTGGGGAAGGGCCACCATGTCCTCCGTGATGTGGGATTTCTCTTGATCGGTGCGGGCGACGGTACCGAGTCCGCTCCGCCGGGTTCAACTTGGGTCCCCGTTTTCGTGAGCAGGATTCATCCGGCTCGCCGCCCAGGCCCGCCTAGTACCGCTCGTACGAGGCGCGCACGAGCATGGGGCCGCTGCAAGTACTATCAACAAAGCCGCTGAAGTGCACTAATCTCAGCCAAAACTCTTCGAATGTGTCCGATTTCCGCACAGTTGAGCCACGCCGGGGGTGTCCTCGCAGGTCAAACCGGGGTGAGATGCCCCTCATCCGGGAAGTGATCAAGGACTCCGGCAATTCCGCTACGTGGAAGTTTCGCAACGGTTAGGCGGCGCGCCGACCGCCGGGGTGGCGGTCACGCCAGATCCAGAAGACGACGCAGGACGCCAGCGCCCACGCGCCCAGCACCAGGAACGGGAAGACGTGCTGGTAGCCGCCGAAGTAGACGGCGGTGTGCATCGCATTCACCGACGCCCCGGGCGGCAGCCAGGCGCCGACCAGGCCCAGCGGGGACGGCAGCAGCGGCCAGGACACCGCGCCGCCGGACGAGGGGTTGCCGAGCAGCACCATCAGCCCCCAGGTCGGCACCATCGCCCACCGACCCAGCAGCGTGTTGAACATCGTGAAGACCATCCCGGAGGTGAACATCGTCAGCGCCAGGATCAGCCAGGCCTCGACGACCGGGAAGCGGACCGCGCCCAGCAGCCAGTCCACCACGGCGATGATGGCGAAGCCGCCGAGCAGTGCGTAGGCGATCGTGAACCCGATCCGCTCGGCAGGATCGAGGGCCTTGGCGTGGACGCTGAGCTGGATGGCACCGACGAAGCCGATGACGATCGAGGCCAGCGTCACGTAGAACAGCGCGAGCCCGCGCGGGTCGCCGCGCTGCAACGGCTTGAGGTCGGTGACGACGACCGCCATGCCGAGGCTCGCCCCGGCCTTCTGCCCCACCTGCTCCAGGAGCTGCGCGACGGACGCACCCGAAGCACTGGTCACGTCGAGCCGGAAAACGTCGCCGCGCAGATCGAGCACGCCGAACACACGCTGCTCCTCCACGGCCTGCAACGCCTCGTCGTAGTTGGAGTGGTGGAGCTCGAACGCGGTGCCCGCGGCCTGCTCCATCTCGGCGACGAGCGCGGGATCGTGTCGGGTGCCGACGACGGCCAGTGGAACGCTGTGCGGCGTCGGATTGGCCATCGCGAAGGTGTAGGAGCCAGCGAACAGCGCAGCGGCTGCGGCGACGATGAGCACGAGCACGGTCGCCGGGAGGAACCGCGACTCCCGGAAGGCCCGCCACCAGCCGCGCTGCACTTCAGCCGACGCCATACGATGACTGTAAGTCGTCATTCGAGCACCGACCGGGTTCCCGTGGTCGGCGGGATTCGCGGAGCGACGGGCTCCCCGGGTCAGATGGTTTTCACGAGGTCCTGGACCCGGGCGGCCATGCGCTGCTTGTCGACCGGGGCGACGGTGGTCCAGGCTTCGGCGCTGCGGCGGCTGTTCTCGATGAGGTACCAGCCTTTGCCGGTGGCGAAGAAGTTGGTGACCACCGGGGCCCGGTGCCGCTTGCCCTGGCCGTCCATGACGGACGCACCGAACTGGGCCCACGCGATTCGCTCGCCCCCGGCCATCTCCACCAGCGTCCGCGCATCGTCGCGCCGAATCCCCTGCCGCGCAAGGTTTTCCGCCATCGCGCGGTCGGACTTCCCGGCGGCCTTGGCGGCCTGCTCCATCGCCCCGCTGCGCAGCGACACGGCCCGCCCGGTCCCGGCCTTGACGTCGTCAGGCAGCACGCTGAGCGCTGCCCGGACCATGGCGTCGGCGGGCAGGGCCTGCAGCCGAACACTCTGCTCGGTTTGCACCGCCAGTGTCGCGTTGTTCCGGACGTTGGCGACGAGCCCGGAAAGCTCCCGCTTCGCGCCGTCGGGCTTGCGGTCGTTGTAGGTGACGTCGAAGGCCCGCTCGTAGCGGTGCAGCGGCAGGAACACGCCGTAGATGTCGTCTTCCCGCATCTCATTGCCGAACCCGAGCGCGCGCAGCTCTTCCCACGCCCGCCGTTGCGCCTCGCGGCGCTCGGACTGCAAGATGCCTTCCGGGAGCACGTTGAGCACCAGCGGCTTGCTCCCCAGTTTGAAGTGCTTCCACGCCTCGTAGAACGCCTGCTTCGACAGCTCGAATTTCACCGGTCTTCTCCCCAGGCCAGTACGTGGGCGGCACCGAAACGGTGCCGCCCACGGCGTTTTCTATTGTCATCTAGTGTTTACGTCTGGTCCCACTCGCCGAAGACGGGCGGCGCGACCTTAGGCAATTCGTCGTCGAAGAAGCCGTGGTCGCCCTTGAGGTAGTCGGGGATCTCGTGCTCCTGGTCCTCCTCGCCCTGCTTGCCCTGCGGGCGAGCACCGGCCGCACCGGCCCCCGCTGCACCGCCGCGACCACCGGCACCACCAGGACCGGACCCGGGAGCGCCGCTACCGGGACCACCGATCCCGGCCCGGCCACCGGCACCAACACCGGGACCGCCGGCCCCACGACCACCGGCCCCACGACCACCGGCACCGAAACCACCCCGGCCGCCCGCACCACCGGCGCCGCCACCGCGGCCGCCGGCACCGCCAGCACCGCCGCCGAGCCCTGGCCGACCACCGGGACCACCAGGCACGCCAGGGCCACCAGGCACGCCGGGATAGCCTCGCCCGCCGTCGCCGACCGGAACGCGCGGCTGCGGGCCGGGAGTCCGGGGCGCATCAGGCCGCTGCCACACGGGATTCGTGTTGCTGACGTACCCGCTGCTGCTGGTGTTCGCGGGGCCGGTGGTCGTACCGGGGCCTGGCCCCGGCGGCCCCATCCTGTCCGCCACCACCGGAGTCGCCGACTGGCTGGTGGTGCTGTGCGGCGAAACCTGCGGAACGCTCCCAACGTGCGGGTGTTCAGATCCGGTGACGGCAACGTTCATGCCCCCGTCAGGCGGCGGCGTGAACACAGCACTCGCGGCGACGGTGCTCTGGGATGCGCTGTCGTAGTTCTGGAAGGCCTGCACAGCTTCCTGACGCAGCTTCTCGTTGTGCGCCTTGGCGTCCTCGGCGTCGGTCGAGCCGGTCCAGAATTTATCCCAGCCCTCTTCGATCCATGAGTCGTCTGGAACTTCCTGCTCCTCGCCCTTACCAGGAATCGACGACTGCACCTTCATGAACGCATCGCCCTGATCCGTCATCAGCTGCGACTGCGCGAGCGCATTGTCGGCGGTGACCTCGGTCCAGAGCACAATCGGCATGGCCTGGTTCTGCATGGCCTCACCGGACTCGGACTGCATGATGGCGCCGACGCTCTTCAGCTTGTCCTCGACGCGGGTCTTGAGGTCTCGGAGGTACTTGTCCTGGTCTCTCCAACCGACGGATGCGTCATAGAGTCCCTGAGGCGAGCCGTTCTCAACCCATGCCCGCATTTGTGAAAGCTGAACGCCTTCGAAATCGGATGGCTCAATCTGCCTGGTGTCAGTCATCCCTCGCCCCCTCACGCATTGGGAAGATTTTGAACTGCAGCCTCGGCTATCTTGGCGGCTTTGTCACACGCTTGCGATTCCATCGGGGACCCGGGACGAACGATCAAGTTAATGAACAGAGATCCCGAGTCCGAAACGTCTATAGCCAGCATGCAACCGGACGAATTGTTCACCTGCGCAGTCGGGTAGCCTGCTAGCTCAATCTCATGTGCCCCAGACCCAGAAGACGCAAACTGCTTCATCGTACGCCTGGGGTCAGCTGCGACGAAGCCAGTCCATCCGTCGCTACTGCCAGCCTCGCCAGCAGCGAAGCCGCAGCCCGGCTTGCCGTTCGACTCTTCCGGCTCCGGCCGCTGATCAATTCCAAGCGACTGTCGCTGGGCTGCAGTCAAGATCGCGCAGGGGTCTGAAAGACCCAATGACTTTGCTGGAGCTGACCGTGCGGACTGACTCGATGGCGGAGGAGATGAAGACTCAGCCCCGCCGCCCACCGGTGGGGCTTGTGTTCCCCCACCACTGCAGCCAGTAAGAACGAAGCTGGCCGCAGCTGCGCCGATCACGAGCGCCTTACGCAAGATACCCTCCGAAACTCTCCGCCGAGTTCTGATCATTTGTGCGAGTGTCCGAAGCATTATTGTGTAGTTTCTCCGCGGTTTTTCCGAAAAACTGCGCAAGCGTCATCAGATTTTCGTAGCAAGCGCGGTCGTCTCCAGCGGCAACCAGACCGTACTTCTCAGTGGCTCTAACGCTCACGGGATCGTCGCCAGGCGGCGAGAGGTAAGCCAGTTCTTGAACCTTCCGCGCTTGCTTTTCCAGCGCCTTAGCTTCGTCGTTGAAGAACCTCGCCAGTTCGTCGACCTTATCCGGGTCAATGCGCATCGACCCGTGCGCAGCCTGCGACTGCGCTAGGGCCGCCTTGTCCGCCGCGCGCGCGGCTGTTGTAGCGAAAGCTCCAACCGGAGCGAGCAAACCGCCCTGCTGCGCCCGGTGCTGCAGATAAGCCTGGTCCGTTGCGTCGAACTGGACCTGGTTGTCTTCCCCGTCGGCAGTCACCGCTGAACTCCCCTCGTCCGCGTGCCGTCGCGACGAGGGCGACGGTCATCCACTTGCCAGCGTGGCAAACGTTAGCGCACGCAAGCGGCCGACCAGACAAGAGTTGATGAAGACAAACTGCGGCATCCGGGTGAATTCTCACCCGGATGCCGGTGAGGGGTTTCGGATCAAGGTCATCTATGCATCGAACCGCCCTGCCCGAAGACCATCGACGAAGGAAGCCCAGGTCGGAGCGGCGAATACCAGGCTCCCGCCGTCTGGGTCCTTCGAGTCCCTTGTCGCGACAACTGGGCCGTTGAAGGCCACCTCTATGCAGTTTCCTTGCAAACTGCTCCTACTGCTCTTCCGCCACGGCACGAAAGCGACCTCGACACAGTTGCCGTAGTTGCTACTTCGGCTGCTCTTGCGCCAGTGAAGCGTTGAGAGATCCAGTGATGACACTGAGCTGCTCCTTGCCTGTCTTCACACCAACCCATCGGCGATGCAGTTGATGAGGTCCACTGAATCCTCGACCGACAGCGCCACCTTCTGCAAGGTTCTAAGGGCTTCTCTCGCCGCGGCCACGTGTTCAGACTCTTCAAGGAACGCGCTGCTTCCGCGATTCTCCAGGTACACGAGGCTTGCGTGCTTTTCGAAGTCGAGGATGGCGAAGGGACCCGCCATCCCCGGGTGCACGCCGACTGTCGATGGCAGCACACGCAAGGTGATGTTGTCCTGGCTAGTAGCGCTGACCAGGTGGCGGAGCTGGCGGAACATCACTCCCGCACCCCCAGCCGGGCGCTCCAAGATGCTCTGTTCGATGAGCGCTTCGAACAACGGTGCCGTTGGCCGGTTCAACAAGGTTTGTCGGCCGATGCGAGCCGTAACGAGAGTGTCGACCTCTGCCAAATTCAGATCCGAGTCGGTGCCCTGCACAATCGCGGTCGCGTACTCCGGAGTCTGCAACAACCCCGGGATGAGCATGGTCTCGTAGTTGTAGATGGCCGTGGCTTCTTTCTCGAAGCGGATCACATCCTCCCACATAGCTGGCAAGTGTCCACCCTGGACTTGCCACCAGTTCGGGTTCGCACCGCTGCGAACAAGCTTCAGCAGCTCCTCGCGGCGCTCCGCAGGTACCCGGTACAGGCCCAGTAGCGCCGCCACATCGTCGGCGTAGAGACCCCGCTGGCCGTTCTCGATCCTGCTCAGCTTGCTCATCGAAAAGCCAAGCGCCCCAGCTACTTCCTCTGCTCCGAGGCCGCTTCGCAGCCTCAGCTCACGGAGCTCGCTGGACACCCTCCGGACCCGGACCGGGACCCCGACTCGTCCGTTCATCTGCCCTCCCGCTTTCGGAATCGATCTGACCTCCCCTGATCACCATCGCCGGTTGCCAGCGGGGCACGTAACCCAAGTCACTCGAAAGTATGTTTGCGTGCCCGAACGGGGACCCCGGAAAGTGTTGTCGCAAGCGAAAACTCCGCTCTGGGAGGGCAGAAACATGTGCGCCAGCTGGAACATTCCGGCCGACGACCGACGCGCCGAGGTCATCGTCAGGATGCTCGTCCGCGACGAAGTCTCGATCAGCCAGAACGGCGTCGAAGTCGTGGTCGCGCGGCGACAGCTCACCGACCTCGCCGACAAGCTCTACTTCCTCGACCAGGCCTTCACCGCCGACGCCCGAGACGTCGTCGAAGCCCTTTGCTCCGAGTGAGCAAGAGCCCAGTCATGCAACGAGGAATGTGAATCCATGTATCAGCCTGTTCCACCGCACCAACCTGCTCCGCCGCCACGCCGTCGTCCGAGATGGCCAGTGGTGCTCGTGATCTCGCTCGTGTGCGTCGTGCTCGTCAGCGCGGCGTTCGTCGGGATGCTCTACCTCAGCGCCATGCAACATAAGCACGACGCGAGCAACCGGCAGGAAGCTCCACCACGGCCGCAGCGGCCGGACACAATCGCCGTGTTCTCCCAGGCACCGGGCCAAGGCCCGCCGGGCAGCTACGGCGGCACGGCGCTCTACGACGCATGCGAGATCCTTCCGATGGAAGCGCTGCCGAAGCTCGGGCTACCCATCACACCGGAATTGACGGTGACGCACACCTACTTCGACGGTGATGTACCCCGGTCAGAGATCGTCAAGCAGGACGCCTTGGCGCTTCCGAGCAGTTGCGACTACTCCGTTGAATCAGGCGCAGCCGTCACGTTGCACATCTACCAGCCTCCGTTCATGGACGCCGACAAGATGCGGATCAACCGGCCCGATCCCGAAGATGCACCAATCAGCAAGGACCGGGGACTCGATGTCAGCGTCCGCCGCAATGAGCGCATCGAGATGTGGATCGCGACCGTGTCTGGTCCAGGCGTAATCGCGGAAGCTCTGGTCGCGGACCCTCGCGGCGACAGCACAGGTTGGAACGGCAAGGCGATCGCCGAGGCCCTCCGCGGACCTCTGGTGAGCCGGGTGCTAGCCGGGCCGACCGCGCACCGCCAGCCCAACTACACCGGGGGCTACGAAGGCGCGAAGAATCCGTGCGATGCGCTGACACCCAGCGCTTTCGAAGCAACTCTGGGCAAGCCCGCTATGCCGCAGGCGAATGCAATGTTCCGAGTCGGTGACATGGTGATGCACGAGTTCGACCGCTCTGTCAGCTACCGGATCGACACCGCCTGCACGCGGAACGCCCTCGTCTCCGGTGGTCGTCTCGCCCCGGATCACGCTGCTGCCGACGTCCAGATCAGCTATTGGCTGGACGAACGCGGCGCAAACACCCGGCAACAGTCGGAATGCCGTGACACGATCAGCGACGTCGAGCCGATACTGGTCGACGTCCGGGTCGGTGACGGCCCAGTGTGCATGAAGAACCTCGGTAGGAAGTTCACGATGTTCTTCAAGGTCGGCCGGGCAACGGTGCACCTCGGCGCATCCAGTGCCATTGACGACCCCCACCAGGAAGCCCGCCGCCTCGCACCGATGGCTCAGCAGATCGCCGCGAACCTCCGCACGTGAGCGAACCGCAGCCAAGTACGGGCAAGCGCAAGCGCCCGGCTTTGTTTGGAGCGAAAGGGCTGTTCGCGTCAATAGGAGCCTGTTGCGTTTTCGGGTTTGCCCGTTTGGGATCACGGTGGTGTGGCGAAGGGGTTTCGGCGGGTTGATCGCATCAGCAGTTTCTGCTTCCGGTGGATATGCGGGAGTGGTTGCCTGCGGCTCATCTGGCGTGGTTTGTGCTGGATGTTGCCGGGGAGCTGGATATCGAGCCGTTTTTGTGCCCGGTATCAGCTGGGTGGTGCCGGGCGCCGGGCGTATGACCCGCGAATCCTGCTGGGGTTGTTGGTTTATGGGTATGCGGTGGGTGAGCGTTCGTCACGCCAGATTGAGCGGTTGTGTGAGACGGATGTGGCGTTCCGGGTGATCTGTGCGCAGGATGTGCCGGATCACACCCGGATCGCCCGATTCCGTAAGGACAACATCGACGCATTCGAAGGCGTGTTCGCTGAGGTGCTGGCGTTGTGTGCCCGGGCGGGCATGGTCCGATTGTCCACAGTAGCCATTGATGGCACCAACATAGCCGCGAACGCTTCGATCGAGGCATCCCATGATCTGGGGTGGTTCCGCCGTCAGGCCGATCAGATCATCGCTGAAGCGCAGGCCGTCGACGGGGCCGAGGACAGCACTTTCGGCCCGACGCGCGTGGTGACGAGCTGCCGCCGGAGCTGGTTGATCCGGCCGGCCGGGCCGCCGGAGATCCGGCGTTGTCTGGACGAGCTGGAAGCCGAAGAAGCCGCGGCCGCCGCCGAAGAGGCCGAGAAAAACGCTAAAGCCCGGCTGCATCTGCAACGGGTGGCTACCGAGCCGGTGCCCGGTCGTCTGCCGGCGGGGGTGGACCGTGTCGAGGCGGCGCGGGCCAGGCTGGAGCGGGAACGCGCCCGCCGCCAAGCCGAGAGTGACGCCTACAACGCGACAGTCGCCGCCGCGCTGACGCAAGGACGCCCACGGCCGCCGGGGCGGCGGGTCAGTGATCCCGAGGGCGGCAAACGGATGAAGAAAGCCCGCGCCGCGCTGGAGGCCGCGCTCGCCGCGGCGGAGGCCACCAGCGACAACGACCGGACCACAACCAGCAACAACGGCAACAACAACAGCAGCGGCGGTAAGAAGGAGAACACGCCGCCGCAGCGCAACGTCACCGATCCCGACAGCAGGATCATGCCTACCCGTGGGGGCTGGATCCAGGCGTTCAACGCCCAGTTCGCGGTCTCGGCCGACCATGTCATCACCACGCTGGGACCCAGCGACAACCCTGCTGATACCGGCGAGTTCGCTGACATGCTCACCCGCACTCAGGCCACCGCCGAGTGGCTCAACACCCACCGCGACACCCCTGAGGACATCGGCACGGCCCTGTTCGACGCGGGTTATTTCAGCGAGGACAACCGCAACCATCCCGGGCCGGACCGGCTGATCGCGCCAGGGAAATCCCGCCATATCCAGCGCGAGGCCGCTACCAACCCCACCAGCGGCCCGCCCCTGAGGACGCCACCCCCGTCGAGGCCATGCGCCGTCACGGCACCGGCTGCGCACCTCCGAAGTAGCCGAGCTCTACAAGAAACGCGGCGCCACCGTCGAACCTGTCAACGGCATCATCAAAGACCGCCACCGACTCCGGCGGTTCAGCCTGCGCGGCCTGGCCGCTTGCCTCGGCGAACTCAACCTCACCGCCGCAACCCACAACCTCCGCCCCCTGTTCAACAACCACCACACCCCAAACCGAAACCGCAACAGGCTCCCAGGCGGAAACAAGGGGTCAGTATTCAGCCGGAAGCGACATAGCACCACCGTCGTGCACGCGAGTACGAGCAAAAGCGACCGTAGTGCACACGACGTCCGGGAAACTCCGACGCCCCGAAGTCCTCGGCACACAGCCTGGTCCGGCAGGGGGTGCGGGTGCCGTATCGGACTCGGGCATAGCGCGGCCGTGGCGCTGCTCGAACGCGGGCGTGCCGCGGTTGATCAGTTCCCCGGTTTCTTACGGAACGCCCTCTGCCACCTCCGCAATCTTCTCCAGCGACTCCGCCATCCCGAAGCCGGGCTGTCCTGAGCCGCCGGCAACGACAGATCGCCTTCAGGAACCGGAGGCAGCCCTGACACCGGCAGCCCTGACACCGGCAGCGGGGACACCGGCAGCGGGGACACCGGCAGCGGGGGCGCGGGTTCGATCAGATCGGGATCCACCACCGGCCGCCCACCGGTATCCGGCGTGCCCGCCCCGCCATCGCGTGTGGTGGCCGCAGGCCCCAGCGACGCAGCACCACCGTCCGAATCCGCCACCGCCCCAGTCCCTGACGTGACAGTCTCCGTTAGGGCGGCATCCGAGAACACACCAGAACCATGCGGGATACCCGCCGGTGACCTCTCCCCGGCCGAATCCGGCGTCTGCGATGCCAGCACATCCAGCGACCCATCCCCAGACGCACCAGCACCGTTCGCAGTGCGGATGTGGTGGGCGATCTGCTCCAGCAACCCTGTGATCGCGCCAGGACGACTCGGGTCAGGAATCACGATGCCCGAGCCCTTCACCATGTCCTTCGCCATCTTATTGCCGAGGAAGACCTGAACAACGATGTAGTGGACCGAAGCCTTCAACGATTTCCCGAGCCCATCGATGACCTTTTGCGATTCGGGCCGCAGAGACGGAACTGGGGCATTCACCTTCTTCCACTGTTCCCATGCCTCGGATTTCCACTGTTCCGATGCCTCGGACGGGAACTCGTCTTCCTTCGTGGCATCGGCCCACGCGAGACGGCGCTCAGCCTCCCGAATCCCGCTCTCGCTCCACACCACCCGCCGCAACGGCTGCGGCCTCTGCATGACCCCGCCGGCGATAGCCCCCAGAACAGCCTGGGGCAGTACAATCCCTAAGTCGTTGAAGGACGTCCCGTCGCTGCTCGTCAACACCTCCCATACCTCCCGCTCGCGAATCCGGATGAGGTGAATCACCTCGAGTGCTCGGCCCGGGCCGAGGTAGCGCACCAGCTCCGAATCCGGGAGCCGGGCAGCCTCGCGCATCAACCGCAGATTGGTCGGGTCGGGCTGCCTACTGCCGTCCAGCCATGCCTGAGCCGTGGACTGGTCAACGCTGGTCACCGCAGCCGCTCGGGTCGGACCGAGGTAGCGCACCAATTCCCCATCCGGGACTCCCGCCGGAACAGCACCCTCAGCGACGTACTTCACCAGATCGCCCAGAGTCCAATCCCACCAATCCTGCGTGGTCGACAAACCGAAAACCCTCTGCGCGGCGGCAGATGCCCACTCCGGCGGCCCTTGCGAGAACATCCGCACGCGCCAGAAGCCGCCCAGCACCCGCAATCGGTCCGCCAGCGCGACCGCCCGTTCCGGCCCGCCGAACGCCTCGACAACCGTGTCGAACACGATCCCGCGCACCATCGCACGATCGTCGGGGCGGCCGCGACGCCACTCGCGCACGGTTCTCAGACTAACGCCCAACGCGTCGCTGACCCGATAGTCATCTTCACCGAAGAAGCGCGTGAGGTAGTCCAGCTCACGACCGTCAAGGTCACGCTCCAACTCTTGCAGCACCCGCAGCTCCCGCGGACTGGGCTGCCTACCTCGCAGACCGCTGAGGTCGCGCACCTGCACCCGGCTGTCGGTAGCACGCGCCAACTCGTCCAGGCCACCGGGCCTGGCCACCGCTTCCTCCAGCTCGCGACGGTAATCAGCCGCGATGCGGGTGTCACGCCCTCCAAGAGGCAGACGGCCGGGATCGGCCCGGCGCATCATGAACTGACCCAAAGCGCGCAACAACCGCTGCTCGTACGGAGGACCGTCCGGCAGCAGTGTCTCGACCAGACTCTGGACCGCCTCTCGCCCGCCATACTTGCTGACCACCGACCCGATGAACGCCCGGCGCAACGCCTCGACACCCCATTCGGGCAGGTGGGACCGCATCCGCCACACCCGCGCCGTGGTCTCATCCACCCCCAACGCCTGAGCCAGATACCGCTTCCGGCCCAGCCCCGGGTTGAACATACCCATCCCCAACCCCTGAGCCAGATACCGCTCCCAGCCCACCCCCGGGTTGACCATATCCATAAGCGCCGCAGGCCCCGCATCCTCCAGGGCCGCGAACAACCCCTCCCATTCGACCTCGCGACCACGACGCCACAGCCACGGATCCGCCAGCCCGTACTCCACCCTGACACCTGCCGGGTCCACCACATGCACAAAGAACTCCACCGACTCCCCGCTGTACTCCAACACGACCTCTTCCCGCAAATTCCCGTCCGTATCCAGCAAATCCCCGTCCGGATCCTGATCCGCCGGCACGTCCCACAACTGCTCCGGCGGCCGCTCGGTCAGCGGGCCCCACAAGTCCTTCGGCCGCGTGGCGCTATCCGGCCTCGCCCCTGGCTCATCCTCACCCATCACATACCAGACGTCGGTGCCCTCCTGCACCACATCTGGCAGACCTTCGAAGCCCCACTCCCACGATCGGACGCTCCACGTCGTCTTCCGCTTCTTCACCACCACCGCATGGCCCACACCACGCCACCAGTGCAGCATCTCTATGAACGCCCCAACATTGTGACCATCAACATCGGCCAGCCTCGGGCGCGCGGCCACCCCGGTCGCCGCCGCGAAAGCGTTCAGCGCCGCGCGCCCCTGCTCAGAAACCCCCGCCAACTCCTCCTCGCTCAGCACCACACTCCGGCCATTCACCACATCCGGCAGCGACCCCCGTGACCTATCCCGCGCGTACTCCGCCTCGCTGCCATGCGGCTCAGGCCCCCCATCCACCGGAGGCTTCAGCTCACCGAAGGGCACCGGGACAGGCTCCACATCGGACAGCGGTGATGGCCCGGCCCCGGCCTGGATGATCGGTTCGCTGCGCCGCGTACCCAGCCTGTCGGCCAGCGCCCGGGAAAACGCCACCACCTCATCATCGCCGCGGTTGCGGCGCTTGGCCGCGACCAGCGCCACCACATCCTCCAGCGGCACAACGGCATCCGCACGAGCCAACCCCGCGACGTCATGCGTGCGCTGCACAATCAGCCCCGCCGCGTCCTTTTCACCGCTGGACAACTCCAGCTTCTTCGCCTGATCGATCGCGTGGTTCAGTTCCTCCTGCGTCCACTGCCCCACCGGTATCTCACTGGTATCCCGTACCGTGCCCGCCCCGGCACCGGGCGTGGTTGCCGCGGGCTGTACCTCCCCAGCCACCGACCTCGCCTGGGCAGACCCCGTCCCCGAAGGGGGTGTCTCATCCCGGGCCACCGTCGTCCCGCCGGAGGCGGCCGGCACCGCAGCCGAGGCCTCTGCCAGACCGGCCCCGCCCGCACTCTCGCCGGCCAGCACCCCGGCACCAGGCCCGGCCAGCGGCTTGGGACGAGAACCATCCGCAGCGAACACCATGAACCGCGGCCCTTGCCCGGCCTGTCCCGACGTCATCGCGACGACGTTGCGGCCCAAATCCTGCGCCAGCGCCGACCCCTGACCCGGCATCACCACCACACCCGCGTCCGGATCACCTGGGGACACCAACACCACTGGCCCCGTGGAATCCGCCACACCGCCCCGCCCCCGCACGAACTCCGCCAGCCCGTCACCAGCAACCTCCTTCGCGGACACCGCCACCCGCACCGTGTCCACCGGCAAGCCCACCGGCAGGACCGCCACCGCATCCCGATCCACCAACGGCGCCGTCTGCGCCCCCTGCCCCGAGGGCATCGCCGAATCCGGTGACACCGCAGCCCCATCCTGGCGATGCGAATCCCCACGCGCCGGAATCAAGTCCGCACCGAGACCGTCAGCCCGCACCTGAACATCCGCCGGTCGGTTTGGCGGTTTGCCGTCGTTGGAGGAATCGCTTGGCCGTTCGATCCGATCCGTTCCACCGGAGAACTCGTCCGGGTTGGTCAGGTTGGTCTTGGTTCGATCCACCGGGCGGCTGCCACCAGAATCCGGGCTGGACGAATCCCCGGTCGACCAGGCACCACCGTCCGTGGAGTTATAGACAGCATCACTGTCCACAACAGACCCCGGGGCATGCATTGAGCTCCCGGACGGTTCCTCTTTTTCGCCCAAGCTCTCAAGCCGCTTCAGCAACCCTGGCTGTTCCTCCTTCATGAAGGTATCGAATTCGTCGCGCCCCGCGTCATCGATGGCCGCATCCGCCGCATCCGCCACATCCGCATCGCCGGTGGGCGTGCCAGGGTTCGGCCCCGGCCCCGGGTCGCTCCCCGGCTCGGGCCCGGCGCCCGCACTCACAGCCGTCAAGTCCTCCCAAATACGGGCTAGGCTGCCCCGGACCTGCGCGATCTCACCGTCCCCGTCCCCACGCATCATGTGATAGGCCATCACGCTTACAGCCTGCGACGAGCCGTTAAGTGGCGCCCCCAATTTTTCGGATGCGGCATCCAACAAGGAATCTCTTGCCGGGCCAGACAATTCCTCCAACCCCGCAGTGGCCTGATCGCTCAACACTTGCAGTTCCCGCTGCGCAGCAGCACGACGCGACGAGCGCGCCAGGCCACGCCAGGCCTTCTCGACCTTCCGCATCCCGGGCAACCTGTCCTCGACCCACTGCAGATCCTCTGCGGTCCAGGCTCCCTGCCGCACCATGCGTTTCGCAGCTTCGACGTTGGATGCGCGCTGACCGTCCGGATCGAACCCCGGCGGCATCGCCTTCAGATGCCGCTGCATCCGGCCCGCCAACTCGGCCACCTCCGCGATCCCGGCGAGGTTACCGAGCCGCCCCCGCCGCTCGGCCTCCGGCAAATCAA